>JAPPBT010000043.1 GCA_026702745.1 Gemmatimonadota bacterium | reverse complement strand
CCACGATCAGCCGCCGGCTGCTGCGGTCCGCCAGCCGCCCGATCGGCAGGCCCATCAGCGCGTAAAAGACCGCGAAATAAAGTCCTCCCAGCAGGCCGATGGCGAAGTTGTCGATTTGCAGGTCCCGCATGATGGGCGGAACCAGAAGCGAGAGGATCAGCCGGTCCAGGAACGAAAAGATGAAGGCGATCATCAGCACGCCGACGGCGTACCAGGCCACCAGCGGGCTCGGACGGCCGGAACCGTCGTTCACGCGCAGAGCCCCCGGGAACGAGGGCGAACAGCGTCTGCTCCGCGTTTGCGTCGGATGATGCGGGGGATGATCGGGCCGGGTTTTGTTGCTGCCATGGGGTTTGGATCGGACCGGCGGTGTGCTACTCCCAGACGGCCTCGTCCAGGAAACAGCCCGTGTCGTACTCTTCCCCCTCGGCAAACCAGATGGGAAAACACCACCTCTCGAACGGCGCCACTCTACCACCGCTTACATCGACGTACCAGGTTCCGTCCGTGTTCCTGCGTCGCCCGCACGCGAACGCCGCCGCCGAATTCCCGCGTCTCCCCGTCGATGATTACGGAATGATCGTCCCGTCCCCAGCCCACGTCCGCAAGGAAATCCGGGTTTTCCCGGTCATAAAGGGCCGGACCGAACCGCGTGTGCGCCCCCGTCCCTGCCGACTGGTCGTATCGGCTGATCAGCACCCCTTCGTATCGCCGCGCCCGGCGGTTGCCCGGGACGTCCGGATCGTACACGTTGGGCTGATCCGATCTGAAGCGATCGGAGCGGTCCGCGAGAACCTCCAGCGTCGTAAAGGCGTACCGGCGACCTGAGTGGACAACGAGGAACTGGTGACCGCTTTCGCCGGGTTTGCTCAGCGTGTAGCCGGCATCCTCGTCCACGTGCAACGCAACGTCTTCGGGCCGGATCCAGCCGGCGGCGTAACGATTCACGGCCAGCGTGCCCGGCATATCGTGATCCCATCCGTATCTCGATAGCGGGGTCAATCCCGACATCACGTCGTAGCGGTTGGAATAGGGATTCGGAAGGCCTATTTCATCATTCGGATACGGACGCCACGCCACCTCCGGGAAGGAATGCGGCCACGCCATCCATGCATGGCCGACTTCGTGCACGATGGTCTCCATGTTCTCGTTGCGAAGACTGACAAGGCCGAATGCAGCCCAGCCGTTGTAGGCGCGTCCCCCGCTGTCCGAGGCGACATCGGTAAGCAGAATGCGGTTCAGCCCCCCGGGCGCCCCATATCGACAGCCTTCGAGACAGGCGCCGGCCAGCCTGTTCTGTTGCTCATTGGCCTCGGTCGGCGATCCGTCGCCCGCGACAGCGTAATCGTTGCCCGCCTCAAACCTCATCCGAAGCCGGTCCCCCGACATCCGCCGGTAGTACGCCGCAACATAGGTATTCAGAAGCTCAACCGCCTCGGCCATGCTCATGTCGATCCGGGCGCCATCATCCTGAAACCAGCCGGCGGCGTCCGCCGGTACGCGAGCGATGTCCACGTGAATGTCCAGATCGCCCAGCGAGTAGTAGGTGGGATCCGCCGGCGGGTCCAGGTGGAATCTGTCGGGATACTTGGCGATTGCGGTACAGCCGTCGAATCCCATGTGGCCATACCGGAGATAGCTCCCGTTGCCGAAGTAGCGAATCAGGGAGAGTTCGTCCGACCCGCCGAGATCGATCATTCCGGCGTCCAGCCATGGGGACGATTGCTTCTCCTCCGGAGCGCAAGAATAGGGCTCCGACTCCCGCCACCAGGACCTGGGCTCCAGTTCATTCCATCGCGTGAATGGATGGGCAATCAAGACCCTTACTTCGTCAATTGAAGTCGCTTCGCGGTCGTCCGTTACGGTCAGCCGGAAGATCAGGTCCGATTGTCCCTGCATGTAAGCGGGCGCCAGGAAACTCGTGCCGGCGGTATCAGCGTCCCCCAGTTCGACAGCGGCGCCCGAGACTTGCATCCACCGAAAGGACTCTATCGTGCCGTCGCTGTCCTCGCCGTCGCCTTCCAGCGTGACGGCCGCTCCCCCGCGGACCACCTGATCGGCGCCCGCGTTCGCGGTAGGCGGCGAATTGACGGAAACCGTGATTTCGTCAGTTGAGGTCGCTCCGCGGTCGTCCGTTACGGTGAGCCGGAAGGTCAGGTCCGACTGTCCTTGCGTGAAAGCGGGCGCCACGAAACTGGTACTGGCCGTGTCAGCGTCCTCAAGTTCGACATCGGCGCCCGAGACCTGCATCCACCGAAAGGACTCTATCGTGCCGTCGCTGTCCTCGCCGGCGCCTTCCAGCGTGACAGTGGCGCCTTCGTTGACGTTCTGATCGGCGCCCGCGTTCGCGGTAGGCGGCGAATTGGCGGGCCTTTCAACCGGCCCGCTCCCGCTGTCGCCACCACCGCCGCCGCAAGCGACCAGGAGTAGCGCCAGGCCGCCCGCAAGGAACAGCCTGATCGTCAGGATTTTTCCAGGTCCACGTCGGTGAGCGGGTCGCCGGTGGGCACGCCCAGCAGCAGCTTGCCCGTGGGCATCATTCCGGTGTCCCAGTTGAGGCCGCCATGGGTCGAGATCGTGCGCATGTCGCGGTAATGGCGCTGGACGGCGTTGTTGCCGGTCTGCCCGGTCACGCCCATCATGTTGGCCACCCGGGTGATGGCG
>JAPPBT010000042.1 GCA_026702745.1 Gemmatimonadota bacterium | reverse complement strand
GGTCACCCTTCTCGCCCTGGTCACCCTTCTCGCCCTGGTCACCCTTCTCGCCCTTCGGGCCCTGAGCGCCGTCGGTACCATCAGCACCTGCCGGCCCTGCCGGACCTGTCGAACCCTGGGGACCTGCTGGACCCGCCGGACCTGCGGCGCCAGCTGCGCCTGTCGGTCCAGCCGGCCCCGTCTTGCCTTCGCAACCCAATATCGACAGCGCGAAAGCCAATACAGCAATTATGAGGTAGTGCATTATTTTCTCCTCGTAAGATGAAGTAAAGATCAACTTGCCGGTGCTGCTAAGCATTTACCATAGGCCCTCCACGAGGTTGGATAAACCTTGCGTAAGTGAATGAATCAAAAGCACATACGATACAATTTAATGGACTGTTCCAGTGCTTATCAGACATTACTATACATTCCCGCAAGCAATCCGTCAACAAAAAAACACAATTAATACACAATTAATACACAATTAATGTATAGTAAATACACTTAACGCTCTGTCAGTCCGCTTTCCCGAAGCACGGCGCGGCACTCGGGACAGGTAACCTCGTCCGGATCTGCGGTCAACTCGTCCACAGTGGCCAGGGTCATGCAGACGGTGGGCACCTGTATCTTCTCGCCCCGGTCATCCATCTTGCCGGCCAGCTGTTCCAGGATGTCCATTCGTTCGGGGTGCATGTAGTGTTTCATGAACACTCACCTGCTCCAACTCGACGAGGCAGTCTTCCAGGGCGTTCTGCGCAGCCTCGTCCCTGCGGTGCTTCCAGTCTGCCCGGGCAACGGTCCAGCTGTGCGCCGCGCAGGCGTCGACGATGGCGTGCACCTTGTGGATGATCAGGCGCGGCGGGCTGAAATACCGCTGTGGGTTGTAAGGGAAAGCCGCGTAAACGAAGGCAGCGTTGGCTCCGGCCGAGGCTGCAAGCCGTCCGGACAACCTGCGGCGCCGGGAACACTGGTCGCAACTATCCTACCAGCGCTGCCCCAGGCAGACGGCAAACAGGCAGTCGCAGCAATCCTTCCAGACGGCGGCAACGTGACGTCTGCCCGCGAGGCGGTCCTGATAGAGTTGTTTTACGATAACCAGGCAGGAGGGAAGTGGATCGACGTTGGCCATCGGGCCGTCGGTCGAGAGGAGCCAATCTGCGAATCGGTCCCATTGAAGTGGAGCCAGATTCTTGACCAGGCCGGTGACGCGTTTTAGCAAGATAGACCGGTAGGACATGCGTTTCCTTTCTACCACGTGGACGTCAGTATGTCCACACGGATGGCTTATCCATCGCCCATCAGGCCTCCTCCCGCTCAATGTGATTGCGATTGTTCCGGCCACAGGTCACTCACTGCAAGCGTAAGCCCACGAAGTGGGGTGGTGCCGGGTCGTATCAACAAACACGCAATCGTAAAGCGGGTATGCCCTGCCTATTCGCCGAAGCCCCGAGGAGCGACCCCGGGGCCTTAAGTTCGGCTCTGTTATTCAGCAGGCGGCCCGACTCATTGACCGCGTGTTTGTTGATGGCGTCTATGATAACCGGGGAGGCAGGGAGTGCACAAGGAAAAACGTGCTGCTAAACGCCTGTGGAGCGTCGGTGCAGAGCTAATGTCGTTGCGGTGATTGTCCATCGTGCCTGCATTGACACGTCCGTAACGTTTAGGTCAATCAGGCCGTGATGTTTATATACCGTATACTTCTACTGTAGTTCCAGCCCGCTCAGTACCAGACACTCTCGTTATTGCGCCGTCGGACGAAATAGTAATTAAAGTCTCACTGACTGTCCGAAACGCAGCGATTTCTGTTGTCTCACCGTCATCCAGCAGATCTGTGGATATTAGTGTACTTATTGCCCTCTTCGAATTGATATTTACACTTTCTACAATTTTGATTTGCAGAAAGTCATACGCCTTCCACGTTGTCCCGGCAATATTGAAATTCGCGAATCCGGGATGAGAGCTCATAGACGTGCTACTTCCTATTTTCACTGCGGATAACTGCACAGCTGCCTTCAGTCCCGCCGGCGTCACGGCCCTGGACGTGTCCGTTCCCGTCGTGGCCTCCGAAGTCGTCGCCAGCTCCACCAGACCCCGCACCGTCTCGGACGCGTTAGGCGTCGCCTCCTTCAAGCCCCTGGGCGTTACCGCTCGTGCCGTATCGGTCCCCGCCTTAGCTTCGGCGTTGGTCGCCAGCTCGACCAGGCCCCGTACCGTCGCGGATGCGTTGACGAGCATCTGACCCAGCGTCTGTCCCGTCACAACCCTGTCGGCGTTAGTGCCCTGTATCTCCGCCAGGGTTCCAATGCGCACCAGGCCGTAACCAGCCGTGTCGGCCCGCCACCGCGCATTCACGGAGGCCTTGAACAGGGCGCCCAGGAGCGCTGCCGGCGTCACGGCCTTGGTGGTTAGAGATCCCGCCTCCACCTCGTCGTCGCTCGCCAGCGCCACTGATGCCGATCCCCCGGCGGGTCCCTGGGGGCCTGTGGGTCCCCGGGGGCCTCTTGGACCGGCAGGACCCGTTGCCCCGGTGGCGGAAAAGAGCGTCCAATACCCGGTACGGCTCGCGGTCTGGGCCGGATTGCGCGAAGGGAGAGACCCGCCGCTCGACTGCAGAGATGCATACAGTTGGTTGTCCGATCCAAATACCAGAGCGGGATGTTCGTATGCCTGGTCCGTGTGCCACTCGGCGACACCGTGCATGAAGATGTCCGTGATGGCCGCGGTAATGATATAGATGAGTTGGTTGAACGTCTCACGCTTAGGGAACGCGTCCACAGAAAACGCAGCCGGCCATCCGTCGACCAGGTTGAACGCTCTCTCCGCGGCGGCCTCAGCGATTGCCTCCCGGTCTCCGGTTTCTGCTGCTTTCTTTACGAGTAATCCACCAGGATCACGTGCCATTATTCTACTCTCCTTCCATTCGGAATCATCCTTAGGGGTCGGACCGCATGAACTCGACAGCTACGCCCGCGGGCCTGGGTATGAGCAGGTGGAACAGGTCATCCGAAACCAGGCGGTACAGCGTGTTGTCCTCGGCGGAGACGACCAGTTGCACCGCGGAAGTGCCGTCGGAGATGGCGGAGGATTCGTCCACGTAACCGCCGCCATCTGGGAACAGCAATTCCAGGATGGCCTCTATGGTCTCCCTGTCGGCGCCGCCGCGCAGTCTCCGCGCGCGGGCCTTAAGGATGGGACGGAAGACCTCATCGCTTAACGGGGCCACCTGGTTGATCGCTGGAAGATCATCATAGTACTCTTCCTGGTTGAAAGGGTTTCCTCCCTCGGGGTCAGTGCCTTCATAGCCCAGGTACTCCCCCGTAGATACTATGGGGCGTTGTATACCGAGGCGGTGGCCCATCCAGTCCAGGAGCGGTCCGGACGATTCCTCGGGGTTTCCGCCGCGGTCCAGACGCTCGAGGACCTCGGATACCTGGGCTTCTTCGATGCCGATCGCGCCGGTTATAAGGGCCCGGAGCCTGGCAGCGTCTTCGTACTGTGGAAGAAGCAGTTCGATCCTCGAGGCCAGATCGATATGAGGGGCGTCATTCATGGCACGTCTAGGTGGTTACCAGCGTAAGCGTCACATCTCCGGAAGCCAGGGTGAACAGTTCGTCGAGCTGCGGCGCCCGGAGCGCGCTTCCGTCCGCGAGGGCCACAGCCGTCGCGGTGATCTCGTGCCCGGGTACGCTGAGCAGGGGCGTGAGCAGCCTGCGTTCATCGACGGCCTGGCCGATTTCGAACCCGTCCAGGTACTCGAGCAGGTTGGTCCTCATCTGCTCGACTCCCGTTGACGGAAATTCGTCGAAGATCCTGAAGGAGACCGTTACGGCCAGCGGCACGCGCCGTACGCGCCGGAACCGTATGGTCTGCGTCTCCCCGGGTGATATTTCCACGTTCTCGGCGACGTTGCCGGCTGTGGCGATCCCGACCGGCTTGACGGCGGCTATGGCTGCAGCTATGTCGCTTGCGGCACCGCCGTCCGTCACCGTCATCACCGACCTCGCCGCGATCTGGATCCCCTGCACGGTGATGGCCGCGGCCGTGGTGTTGTCTCGCGTGATGCACTGGGTGACGCCGGACACGGCCAGGACCCGGGCCCTGATGGCATCGAGGCTGCCCCTGGCATGGACCGCCACCTCTCCGCGGTACCGCTCGCGGTATTCCGAATCGCTTTCCACGGCCCGCCCGGGCATAGCAGCCGCCGCATTGGTCGCCGAGGTCCATCCGGGAATGACGTCGACGATTTCGGTCAGCTGGCCGGCTTCGGCCTGTATGTGTCCTACCTCCTCCGACCTGAAGAGCTGGTCCACGGATCCGTCACTCGGGATCACGGCATCGGCAGTGGACACGAAGACGGCGTTCTCCATAGTCCTGACGCGGCTTCCCGCGGGGACGATCGTGCCGCTGGTACCGGCGAGCGTCACGGTAACACTGGACCGCTCGCCAGGGATCCGCTCGATGCCGAACAGGGCGCCTATGTCATCGAGCTGACGGCCCGCGGCCGTGTCCGGAGACAGGCCGTTGGCCACGTACACGCCCAGCTCGTCGGTTTCGGCGAAGACGAGGGCCAGGATTCCGATGAGCTGCCCCTGGGGCGTTTCCGAATCCAGGTTGATGGTGGATCCAAAGGTGTCCCTGAACAGCTGCTCGAGCAGCTCCACGTACCCCGTCAGGTCGCGGGGGGCTATGCCAGCATTGTTGATCGTTGCCATTACTCGTTTACTCCCACTGTGACGTCGCCCGCGGCCGTATGGACCGTGGCGCTGTAGCTCATCTTGCGCGCCTGCGTATCCAACTCGATCTGCACGCCCGAGACGGACTCCACGCCGTCGACGGCGCGGATCGCGTCGGTCAGGATGTTGGCCACGGCGCCGACGATGGCGGGCCGCACGAAGACGTCGGTCAGATAGGAAACGCCTGCGTGCCTGTTCAGGTACCATTCGCCCGCGCCGAACCTGAGCGCCTCGAGCACCCGCTGCCTTATGTCCTCGAGCCCTTCGACCACGGCCAGGTTACCCCGCTCGTCGAGGTGCAGGTCCTGCGCCGGAGCATTTGAAAAAGCGGAAAGGGTCCTTGCCATTTCAGGAAATGCTCCCCCCAGCCAGTGGCCCGCCGCTGGACGGGCACGTGCCTGTTACCAGGGCGTTGTCCGCGATTTCGTCCAGGATCTCTTCGACGATGATGTCTATGGCCGTCTGCCTGGTGGCTGTGGCCACGTCGTTCTGCCCCTCCTGTACGGGGAAGGAGGAGTCGAGCCTGGTGATGATCGCGTTCCTGCAGCGTGTCTTGTTCAGCGGCATGATTATTCCCCTTTCGTCTTCTTGGTGACGTCGGATCCCGGCGTCAACGGGGACAGTATGGTCGGGATGGCCGTCGGTCCCATGGGCGTCTGGTGTATGTGCCTGTTGAACTGGTCGCGGACGAACGTCTTGGTGGCCAGCTCGTCGCCGCTTTCGCCCCCCAGGTGAACCTTGTCGGCCGAGGCCACGTTGATGGTCACGTTGCCGTCCTCACGGACCAGTACTTCGGTATTGCCCGCATGGATCTCCACTCCGTCATCCCGAAGCCTGACCGATTTGGATCCGTCCTCGGTCTGCCAGGCGGACGCGTCCGTGTCGGCCGGCGTTATCTGCAGGGCCCCAAAGCCGGGGATAGCCACAGCGTCGGACTGGTCATGGAACCGGCCCATGGCCGGCGTAGCCAGCTCGAAGGTTTTCTTGAAGGCGGACAGTCCTCTTTCCGAGAACATGAGCCATACGGGATCCCCTTCGGCCAGGGGGAACGTGAATGTGAACCCGCCGCCGGACGGAAACACCACCGGGACGTTGACCAGGGGGGCCTTCTCCACCTCCTTCCCGTCGGTGCGAACCTGCCTCAGGGCGAACCGCACCTTCGCCCGCCGCGTCGCTGCATCGTAGGTCTCCACGATACCGGGCAGGCACGTGTGGAGGCCCTTGCGCCACTGGGACAGGACGAACCTGAAGACGGATGTGATGTTGTCCCAGGTGATTTCGTTGTTCAGGCTGCTCACGGACGTCTGTCTCCTCAGGCCACGGGCCTCAGCTCCGCCACCGTGTTGAACGGACCCTCGCGGTTGTCACCCTGGTGGACCAGGGCCACGACCTTGTACGCCTGGTTACCGCGCTCGTCGTCCTCTAGTATCACCGAATCGATGCGCACGCGGGTGTCTATCTTGAGCCTTGGATCCAGGAGGGTGTCCAGGCGTATGCCCTTGTCGGTGACCGTCGGCGTGCCGATCATCCCGGTGCGCTCGTTTACCTGGACGCCCTGGGGGCGATCGTCGGCCGACGATCCGATGCGGGTGACGCCGATGACGCCGTCGGTTTCGTAGTAGGTCAGGCCGTAGGGCTTCACGATGTACTCAAGGAGCACCCGCGTCTCTTCGTTGTAGGTGAAATCCGTCTCCGTCGCGTCCTCCGGGATCAGATCGAGGGGCCCTACGTCGAACCCCATGGATTTCACGGCGTCCGCAAAAATCGTTCGCACGGACGTCTCGCCGGCGTAGGTCTTGTTGAATACGGCCCTGGCCTGCCGCACGGCCATCCCTCCTATCAGGACGCGCGTAATCCTGTCGAGCTCATGGCGCACGCGCTCCACACGTCGCACGTCGCCATCGAATATTTGCGCCATCTCGCCGTCGTAGCCGGCGCGGATCTTCACCCGCTCGCCCCGGGTCCTTATGCGCTCCTCCGACTGGGGCGTGAGGTTGTAGACGTCCACGAAGCCGTCCGCGGGCGCTCCGCCCACCTCGCGGCGGATTCTGAACCGGATGTACAGATCCCTGATGACGACCTCGCCCGGGATCCGGACGTCGGGCAGTACGCCGGGGTCCTCTTCAAATCCGAAAGCATTCACGGCCGCGGGGCCGGCGCTGAACTCCTCGCCGCCGATCTCCACCTCCAGCTCGCGCAGATATCTCTTAGCCATTTCTAATGATCCCTACCCATTAAAATGGTCCCTGGCCTTCAAATCTTGTCCCGGGACAAGATTTCACCTGCCACCTTCAGGTGATTTCGCCTTCCGCGAGGTATATCAGCCTGTGCGTAGTGGTCCACGCCTTCGGCCCCATGTCCCCGGCGCCCTCGACGATGAGATCTCCGGTGAAGTCGGCGACGATCAGCGCCCTGATGGGATATCCCATGGGCACCAGGCGCACGCTTGCGATGATCGGCGTACGGTCCAGTCTCAGAATAGACAAGTACCAGTGCTCGTCCAGCGGCTGGTACCATGCCGTCATGCGCACGTTCTGCCCATCGAGGATCGTCCGGAACGTCTGCCGGGGTGCATTGCTGAGCGGTATCACCTGCGCCATGTGGCATTGCCACCTTTCTAAGAAACCATCACCTGAAGGTGGTCATGCCACCCCCGATGGAAGAAACCATCAAAGATGGTTAGAATCCTATCCTTCTCCTGAGCACGCCGGCGCGATCGCTGGCGTCGCGCGCGAATTCACGGACCGGCTCGGGTACTGGCACGGTCCTGGCCGCGAGATCTCCGTAGTCCCGCAGCGACGCCCGCAGGGCCGCCGGACCGTCTTCAACCACGTTGTCGATGTTTATGCGGCTCAGCTCCGTATCGGTGAACAGCACCTCGGCCAGGTCGATCGTGAACCGGAGCGACCGGTGGCCCGTCGTCACGTCCACCGGCGCCACGGCCCGGACGATGAGCATGTTCCTGTAGGTCCGGAGCGCAGTCACGACGGTTATCGGGGTGCGGTTTTCCATCAGCTGGATGATCTCGCCCCAGGTGTCCGCCGGCCGGTCCACCGAGTTGGTCCTCGCCCTGGACGACACGATGTTCGAGATGATGCCGGTCAGGCCGCTATCGCCCAGGGTCCGCTCGTTGCCTCTGGCCGGCAGGAGGTCGGACACCCAACCCTGCAGGCGCAGGTGCTCGCGGCGCTTGACGGCGTTGTCGGTCAGCTCGTTGCCGGATTCGACGGGGTGTTCGGTCGTGGCCAGGTCGAGGCGGTGCTCCTCCACGGGGTAGGCGTCGACCCGGTGCTCGAGGAGGGGAATCATCGTCCGGGCCTGGCGGAATAGCGCGAACGAGGGATCGGCGATCAAGTTGGGCATGGGCCTACTCCCTCACGTTGCCGTCGAAGTCTTCCACGAGGTTGTTGAACATGTTGCCCAGGCTGTCGTCGAGGGCCGCCTTGATGGTCTCCGGATCTCCGTCGGGCGTTTGTATCACCACCGCGCCCCGATCGACTGTGACGTGCAGGTGGCGGTCGCCGCCGCCTGCGGCCGCCGTGGCCGATACGGGAGCGGGTCCTGCCGGCAGCACGGGCGGCGCTGCGGGCATGGGATTCTGCAGGGATCTCATCAGCTGCTCGGACCATCGAAATGGATCATCCATCAGGCCGGGCGGCAGTGCGGGCCCGTACGGCTCCGGCGCCGCGCTTGGCGCCGCGGGCAACGCCCCCTCCTCCTGGAGGCGCTGGCGGTGGTATGGCGACAGCGATTCCGGATCGCCGGGGCGCGTCGCGCCGGATAACCCCATCAGCCAGTCGTGAAGCGTGCCGGGATGCTCGTAGTCCGGAGGCAGCTGCGGGCCTTCGGGCCCGCCGCGCAGACGCTGCTCGTAGCGGCGGATGGAAGGGAAGAGCAGACCGAACCAGTCGGTTTCCATGACCAGGGTTTTGAGATAGTCGAAGATATCTGCAAAGCCCCGCTTGAAGAACTCGGCCAGGATGCCCCACATCGGGGCCTGGACGATGATATCCGCCCATTTCGTTACCATTTCGCCGAAGGCCTTGTTGCCCTCGAAGCTCATCCTGGCATACCCTTCGGCCAGTTCGTCCCACGGATCCTCTCCGATCTGGACGTTCATGGTGAAATCCATGAACTCCCCGGTCCACCTGTCGGTGATCGACTTGAACCAGGCATCCACGTCGGCCGCGGCACCATCGAGGGCGGGTCCCAGGCCGGACAGCTCGTGCTTCAGTCCAGCGAAGATCTCCCCGGCCATGCCTTCGTTCTTGCCGGCCAGCAGATCGCCGAGCCAGGTTCCTTCGAGCTTCTTGCTGATATCGTCCCAGTTGTACCAGATGCCCAGCAGGGCGCCGCCTATGAGCGCCGCGGCGGCCCACAACTTGGCGCCCAGGACGATCGTCAGCAGGCCTATGAGGGGTTTGAGCACCAGCCCCACGCCCTTGATGAGCGGCAGGAATCCGCCCAGGAGGATGGACAGACCCTTGAACAGGCCGCCGAGGCCGAGGAGGACCGGACCCATGGCCAGGCCCGTGGTGATCCACCGCTTCGTCTCGTCGTCCAGCGCCATGAACGCCTCGATGACGCTTCGAATGCGCGTCACGTATCCGATCAGGATTTCGTTCAGCCCGGCGTCGCCCAGGGCGATGACGGCCGTATCCATCGACGAGCGCATGGCGGCCAGCGCTCCGGAGAAACCCTTGTTCATGATGACGGCCTGGCTGACGACCTGACCGGCCGACTCCTCCGTCGCGTCGGCCATCAGCCTGCCCGCGGTGCCGATGTTCTCCATGAGCCCCAGGATGATCGGCGCCGCCTCCGAGCCGAAGGCCCGCGAGATCTCCATGATGCCCGCGCCCCGCTCCTTGAACAGCTCGAGCAGCCCCAGGAAGTCGCCTTGCCCCTTGATGAATTTCAGTTCCCCGATCGAGATATCGAGCTCTTTCAGTGCGTCTATGGCATCCTCTGGCAGCTTTTCTAAATCGCCCAGCTTGATCATAAACTGCCGGAGGCCCGTCTCCGCCCGCTCAGGCTGTATGTTGATCGCGTTGAGCATGGCGAAGGCGGCGATCATCTCCTCGACGTCGTAGCCGGCGACCCGGGCCGTGGGCCCTATCCTGCTGACACCGTTGAGCAACTGGTCGAAGGTGGTGTTGGCGTTGACGGCTGTCCACGCCATGCGATCGAAGACGGCGCCCATGTCCTCGACGGTGAGGCCGAAGGCGCTCATGAGCTTGACACCCCGCCCCGCGGCGTCGGCCACGTCCAGTTCGGTGGCGGCCACCAGGTCCATGATCTTGGGCGTTAAGCTCATGACCTCGTTTACGGTCAGGCCCGCCTTGCCCAGCTCCCGCTGGGCGTTGATCACGTCCTCGACGTTGATGGTGGTATACCGCGCGTTGTTGCCGATCTCGATTGCCTGCGCCTTGAGGAGCGCCAGCTGCTCGTTGGTGGGCTGCAGGTCCCGCTCGAGGCGGTTGATGCTTTTCGAAAAATCGTCCAGCGGCCGGGCGGCACCGACCAGCGCCCCTGTGATCACTCCCCCCGCGATTGAGAACCCTCGGGACATGCCATCGAGCTTCTGGCGCACCTGACCTATACGGCGCTCGAGCGCGCGCAACGCCGCTCGGTCCGTACGGAACAGGAAACGAGTTACAAAAGTGTCGATGACGGTCTCAGCCATTAGGAATGGTTCCTACCATTAGGAATGGTTCCTACCATTAGGAATGGTTCCTACCCCCTTCGGGGGCTATTGTTTCTAGGCTTCATCGCCTCGTAGCGGCGCCGATCGTTCTCGGCCCGCACGAGGAGGCCCTCGTTGAGGTCCGCGACCTCGTCGAGGGAAAGTCGGTCTCGGATGTCCACGTACCCGCACAGGCCGGCCATGACAGGCGCGGCCAGGTACGGGTCTAGGCCTTTGGTGTTGTCCGGGGTGGACGGGAGGCCGGTTTGAGCACGCGGGATATCGGAGCGAGGATCGGG
>JAPPBT010000041.1 GCA_026702745.1 Gemmatimonadota bacterium | reverse complement strand
TGAACGACTTCCTTGCGGCTGTTCGCGGCGCGACTTCCTGCACCGCGGCCTTCTAGGCCAGCTTATAGGCCGCACCGATACGCAGGGGTTCCGCTTCGTCGCCCATGACGTGCATCTGTTCGGCCAGTTCGCCGGCCTCGGTTTCCCGCCCCGCCGGGGTCAGCGCCCTCGTTTCGGGCCGCGGCGGCGGCGTCCGCCCCGTCCGCATCCAGTGATTATGATATCTCCACACCACGGTCGTGTCGTCGCTCGCTGCATGCAGGTCGACCCCGGTCACGGGATCTTCTCCGAGTTCACGCCAGGAGACTTCGCCCGGCACATCGCATTCATCGCCGTCGGGTTCCGTCGTCCGATAGATCCAGAAACGCCACATGAAGCGGGGGTGGTCGTCCCACAGGCGCCAGTCGTCTCTCCTGTGGTTCCCCCGGTGGAACGTGTTGTGGGAATAAAGCAGCACGCTGCCCGCCCGCAGCGGCGCCGCCTCGAGGGGTTTAACGAGGGGCCATCCCGTGTTCGACACGGCTTCCCGCATCCGGACGTCGTGGGCCGTGCGCCGGTGGACGACGTCCTCCCAGTCGTATTCGGAATCGGGACCGCTCACCGGGACGCCTTCCATTCCGCTGATCTGGTATTCGAAATCGAGGTGGTCGGCGCCCGCGAAATTGTCGTGGTTTTCTTCGTGGTTGAACGTCCAGTAGTGGGAGTAGGGCACGGTGGCCGTGGGGCCCATGACTTCGGTCACGTCCTGGGGATAGTAGAGCATCTCGATCTGCACGGCCTGGTGATGGCGCTGCTTGCGGCCGTTGTACGGACCGTTGTCGTCCTTGTGCCAGTGCTGATCCCGGGCGCCACTCGCGAAGGAGGCATTGTGGGTAAAGGGAACGATGGCCCAGTTCCGGCCCACGATCCGATCGCAGGCCTCGACCACGCCCGGCGCGTTGATGACTTCAAGGACTTCCGGAATGCCGCCCGGGGTCACCGGTTTTCTTGCCAGGTAGGCCTGCTTCTCCAGCGTGTATATGCGTTGGTGGATCTCTTCTGGGATGCCGAGGCATTCCGGCGGCAGGGCGACGATGCCGCGGAAAGCGAAATCCCGGACGAGGTGGTCCGGTTCGGTGTAAGGCAGCGAAGCATAGGTTTTCGTAGCCACGATCAGCGCTGTCTTCCCCGTTCGGCCTGGCATGCTCGCGCGATGTACCGCCATGCGCGACGTCAGGGTCGCATGGAAGTCCGAAGGCACGCGCCCTGGGCGATCCTTCTACCTGGGCGCCTGCCTGAATATCTGAGCACCAGTCTGACTTTCTGAGCCGCATTATGAACGCGACATTGACAGGGCCTGCGCCCGGCCGGGGAATCTAATGCCGAACAGGGAGGTCGTCAAACCTGAAATTGACGCGGGGGCGCGTCCACGGCGCACTCGTGCTGCAGGGCGCAGACGGTTCACTCGTGCTGCAAAGCGTCCACGGGATCGGTATGGGCGACAGTGACGGCTCTGTAGCTTACGGTAAGCATCGTAACAGTGATGGCCAGTGCCGCGGCGAGCACGAATATCCAGGGAGAAAGGTCCGTACGGTACGCGAAGCCGTCGAGCCAGTCGTTCATCACGAAGTATGCGATGGGCCAGGCAATGAGGATGGCGTACGCGACCAGCCGGACGTATTCTTTCGAAAGCAGCGCGACGATGCCGGAAGCGGTTGCCCCCAGCACCTTCCGCACGCCGATTTCCCGGGTTCGCTGTTCCGCCGTGAAGGAAGCGAGTCCCAGCAGTCCCAGACACGCGATGAAGACGGCCAGTATGGAAAAACTGCGGAAGATGCTTCCCTGCCGCGCTTCGTTCTGGTACAGCCGGTTGAAATTCTCGTCGAGAAACGAATACGTGAACGAATCGTCCGGGTAGATCTCGCGCCAGTTGTTTTCCAGGAATCCTATCGTTTCGGCCACTTCATCCGGGGCGATCCTGATCGCGAGATAGTGGAGCGGATCCGGGCCGGGCGCCAGCTGCAGCATCATCGGTTCGATACCGCTGTGCAGCGACCGCACGTGGAAGTCCCGCACGACCCCAATGACCCGGCCGTCCTTGAAGTTCCCCAGGCGGATTTTCCTGTCGAGCGGAGCGCCTTCCCAGCCCAGCCATTTCACGGCGGCCTCGTTGATCACGAACGCCTGCAGCGTATCCGTGGGGAAGGATCTGGAGAAATCGCGTCCCGCCGTGAGTTCGATGCCCATCGTGCGGATGAAATCGTGATCGATCCACATGTTGTTGATACGGACCAGTTCCTCCTCCGGCGCGCCGTCCGGCGTGAAGAGGATAAGATGTCCCAGGACGAGCGGGATCGAACTGCCGTAGTCATCGGTAGCG
>JAPPBT010000040.1 GCA_026702745.1 Gemmatimonadota bacterium | reverse complement strand
AACCAGGCGGCGCCGGCCCGGAGCCAGTGGTCATACACGGTGAAGAAGAACCGGACACCGATCTCGGCGTGCGCTTCGAAGGTCTCGTCTCCTACGAGCGACCCCGCGTTCCGGCCGGCCGCGACGATCCGTGACAGGGTATCGGATACCACCTTCTTCACCTCCGGGCGGTACATCTCTCCGGGATAGCCCATGGTCTGGGCCAGGTCGCCCGGGGCGACGAAGAACACGTCGATGTGGTCGACGGCGAGGATCTCGTCCAGGTTCTCCACGGCTTCGATCTCCTCGATAAGCACGATGACGAGGATCTCGTCGTTCACCTTCGCGATGAACTCGCTGTTCTCGGTGCCGTAACCCCGGCGGTTGAAGTACATGCCCCGCATGCCGGCCGGGGCGAACCGGCTGGCCCGGACCACGCGTTCCGCCGCCTCGGCGCTGCTCACGTGAGGGACGACCAGCCCGCTGACCCCGCAGTCCAGCGTACGGCCGATCAACCCGGTCTCGTTGGCGTGCACCCGCATCACCGACGCCATGTTCCACAGGTCGCAGGCCCGGGATACGTCTCCGATCCGGTCGAAGGTGATGTCCCCGTGTTCTCCCTCGATCCAGTAGCCGTCGAAACCGAACTGCCCCATGAAATCGATGGAATTCGCCGTATGGCTGTGACCGCCGACCACGTGGGCGACTTCACCGGCCCGTAGTTTTTCCAGCACCCTGTTTCCTCGCATCGGCCTTGATTCTCCTATTCAAAAACCGGACAGAAACGGACTTCCGTCAACAACCCGGCATGCTGATATGTTCGGTGGATTACCAATCTGGACAAGTTAGGCGGTAACCCCGCATTGACAAGGCTTTTCTAACGGTGAAATGTATCGTATCGTCTTGACACCACAGGGGGGCAACTTTAGAATAGACGGGCTGTCTTGTATCGGTCGGCGACCCGTCCATCCACGCTATCCAGGACTATCCATGACCACTCAATCCAGACATCCCATCACTGCCGAAGAAGCGGCCTACTGGTCGGAGATCCGGAAACAGTTCTACCTGATGGACGACGTGACCTATCTGCAGGGGGGAACGGTAGGTCCCTCCGCCAGACCGGTCATCGAACGCATCATCGAACTCATGCGGGAATTCGAGACGGATCCGCTGAACCGACGGCACGGAGACCTGCTCAGGCCCCTGGTGGAGGCATCCAGGGAGAAGCTGGCCCGGTTCGTGGGGACGACCCCGGACCGGATCGCCCTCGTGCTGAACACGACGATGGGCATGAACATACCCGGCCAGGGCCTGATCTGGGAGCGGGGCAGCGACGTGCTTCTGAGCGACCAGGAATACCCCGCCGTCCGCGCCCTGTGGACGTGGCTGGCCGAGCGGGACGGACTGAACCTGAACTATGTTTCCCTGCCCATTCCGCCGTCCTCGCCACAGGACATCGTGGACGCCTATTCGGCAGGCATGACGGAGAACACCAGTGTGGTGATCTTCAGCCACGTTTACTTCACGACCGGACTGGTCGCTCCCATCACGGAGCTGACCCGACTGGCGCACGCCCACGGGGCCGTGGCCATGGTGGACGGCGCCCACGCCGTGGGGATGGTCCCTCTGGACCTGTCCGAAGTCGGATGTGACTTCTACGCAAGCAGTTCCCACAAATGGCTGCTGGCGCCGAAGGGCGTGGGGTTCCTCTACATGGATAAAAAGTACCAGAACCGGATCCGTCCCGTAATTATCGGCCATAATATGCGCGAAACCGATTCGGCCAGTCGCTACGACGTAAACGGGACCCGGGACCAGACCCACCATGCCGGCCTGGGAGACGCCATCGACTACCAGGAGGAAATCGGCTGGGAAAGCAGGATCCGGCCCTATTGCCTCGGCCTGGCGCGGTACCTGAAGGCCCAGGCGGTCGAGCGGATACGGGGGGCCCGCCTCACGATCCCGATCGATGAATCCATGTCCGGGTTCATTTCCAGTTTCTCGATCGAAGGCATCGACCTGTCGAAGGTATGCCAGTATCTCTGGAGCGACTACAAGATCGAGGTGACCGCCCTCGGTGTGGATGGCCAATCGTTTTTCAGGGTGTCCACCCATTTCTACGATTCCTACGACGACATTGACCGGTTCATCAGCGCGATCAACGAAATCATCGCGAAGTATCCCGACGTGAAACTGGATTGAACGTGCCCATGACCCGTCCCAAACTATTGCTGCCCGGTCCAATCGATATCTGGGAGGAAACCCTGGAGGCGCTCAGCCAGCAGGTATTGCCTCACTACGGTGAAGACTTCGGACCGATCTACGAAGAAACCGTATCGATGCTCAGGACCATTTTCCAGACCCGCAACGACGTAATCATCATGACGGCCCCCGGTTCGGGCGCGCTCGACGCCGGGCTCAGCAGTCTCTTCCAGCCGGGGGAACAGGTGGCGGTGGTGACCAACGGACCCTTCGCCAATCGCCTCGTCGAGATACTGAAGGCCTTCCGGTGTGAGCTCATCGCCGTGGACGACCCCTGGGCAGAGCATCGCT
>JAPPBT010000039.1 GCA_026702745.1 Gemmatimonadota bacterium | reverse complement strand
CCGTCACCCACTACGGGGTCTTCAAGCAGTGCAACGAGGCAAACGCGCGGGTGTATTTCCTCGACCATGGCATTTCCAGCATCGGCCTGCGGCCATGGACCGTGTACGGGCCGGGCCGGGACTTCGGACTGACCTCCGACCCCACGAAGGCGGTCAAGGCCGCCCTGTTGAACCGTCCGTACGTGATCGGGTACGGCGGGCGGAACAACATGCAGTACGTGAACGATACGGCGCGAACCTTCATCCGATGCGCCGAGGCCGCAGCCGACGGCGCCGGGGCCTACAGCATCCGCGGCGACGTCGTGACCATCGACGAGGTCATCGCGTCCATCGAGCGTGTCATTCCGGGTTCGGAAGGACTCATCTCCCACCTGGACCTGAACCTGCCCATCGCGCCCGACCTCGATGACCGCGCCATCCAGGAGGACGTGGGTGAGATCCCCTACACGCCGCTGGACGAGGGGATCAGGGAGACCTGGGACGTATTCCGCCGCCATCACGAGGCCGGCACGCTGAGCACGGACGACCTGTAGGGACAACCGTCGTATTGCGGCTTCGAAGACCCGACGGACCGTATCTCTATCGATCGGACCTGTACATCAAGTTGTGGGCGGTGACCGAATGACACTGGATCAGCAGATTCTGGCCATGCAGATGGACGGCTGGTGCGTCCTAAAGAACGTCATCCCCGAAGACAGGCTGGACGAGGTACGCGACCGGGTCATCGCCTCCACCAACCGCCACCGGAATCCCGACGCACCCGCGAATATCGGCCACGTGAGTGGTTTCCTCAAGTACGACCAGTCGCTGGCGCCCTGGCTCGCGGACCGGCGGCTACTCGACCTGGCCGGCGCGCTGCTCGGACGCCATTTCCGCATCTCCTTCACCACGGCCACGATCAACGAGCCCGGAAACGACCGCGGGGGCTGGCACGCGGACTGGCCCTTCAACCAGCGGAACGCGGGACATGTGCCCGCTCCGTACCCTGACGCGGTCATGCACCTCACGACCATCTGGATGCTCTCCTCCTTCACCGGCGAAAACGGGGGCACGCTCATCGTACCGGGCAGCCACCGCATGAACAACAATCCCACCGGCAACAACGGGGTGTCTCCCGACGAACCCCATCCGAACGAGCTGAACGTAACCGGCGAGGCGGGAAGCGTCCTCGTCATGGACAGCCGGCTCTGGCATTCGACGGCCGCCAACAACTCGCCGGATCCCCGCGTGGCCGTCGTGGTACGCTATGCGCCCTGGTGGCTGAACCTGAACGTGCTGAGGCCCGGTTCAGAAGACCGCCGGATCCTGGTGGACGAGACCGGCGGAACGGAAAACCTGGTCCCCACCCTCCCCAAGAACGTCTTCGACGACCTGCCCGGTGAGCTGAAACCCCTCGTATCTCACTGGGTGGAGTAGGACCTGCCGTTGCACACTGTAGAATTAGACTTTCCCTTGCTCGCAGTGACGTGCCAGTGGTGTGCTCGAGCGGCAACGCAACTTTTTCTTCATCGCCGGAGTCTTAAAACGCAGAACCGAAAGCTCGATGATCATTAACCATACCACACCAGGAATCGGGTCCCATGAATACGTTTTGGAAACTGGCGGTCGCTTGCGTGGGCATAGCGGTCAATCTGAACTCCGTCGCGCAGAACACACAGGAAACCGAGATGACGCGAACTAACCAGGGATTCGTGGAGAGCATCACGGCGAACTACACAGTCGATCCCGGCGGCGAGCTGAATATCGATGCCGACTTCGGATCTGTTCGGATCGAGACCGCGACCACCAACAGTGTGGAGATCCTCGTAGAAAAGCAACGGAAGGACGGCACCGAAGACGAGGCCCGCCGCGCCTTCGAAGATGTGGAGGTAACCACGGAACAACGGGGCAACGACGTACACATCCGCGTCGACCACTCGCGATGGCTGGGACGCAGTGGCATGTCCATCAAGATGACGGTCCAGGTGCCTTATACCTACAATCTGGACATCGAGACGGCAGGAGGCAGCATCGAAATCGCGGACCTGGACGGCGAGATCGGGGCGAAGACGGCAGGCGGAAGCATCCGGATCGGCGCCACGCAGGGGGACGTGAACGCCCGGACCCTGGGTGGAAGCATCCGCATCGGTCCGACCGAAGGGGGCGTGGCCGCAAAGACCCTGGGCGGCAGTATAGATATAGGTGACGCGAAGGGTGACGTGTCTGCCCAGACGATGGGTGGAAGCATCCGCGTCGGACGTACCGAAGGTGACCTGACCGCCTACACCATGGGCGGAAACATCACCGTGGAATCCGCTACGGGCAAAGTGTCGGCCAAGACCCTGGGCGGCAAAGTCAGGGTCGGTTCAACGTAACAAGCCGCTGGCGATGGCAACACCGCCTGTTTTGACAATTGGGAGGAATGATGCGTCTATTACTAAACCTGGTCGGTGTCGGTCTGCTCGTTGCCTCGGCATACGCATGCAGCGCACAGGAGGTCACGTTTATGCGCGAAGGTTTGGGTCACGTGGAAAGAACCCACCAGAAATTCGGAGTGGATGGGGCCGGTACGTTGACCGTAGATACCGACTTCGGCTCGGTACGGGTCGAAAGCTGGTCCAACGACGAAGTGGACGTCGAGGTGGAAAAACGGCGGACGGGTATCAGCGAAGACAGCGCCCGGGACGCCTTCGATGAAGTGTCGGTGGATTTATCCCAACAGGAGAACAACGTAGGCATCCGGATAGAGCGCGATCGGCGTTTCGGGTCCAACGACGTATCGGTGGATATACGGGTCAGGGTGCCGGAAACGTACAGTCTGGACCTCAAGACCTCGGGCGGCGACATCGATGTCGGAGACCTGCGGGGCGACGTGCTTGCCCGCACCTCGGGCGGCGATATCAACGTGGGCAACGTGACGGACGCGGTGATCCGGGTACACACGTCTGGAGGCGATGTAAACGTCAAGGGGGGCGCAAGGGAGACGAAAGTGTCCACTTCCGGCGGCGATATCGAGATCCTGGACGCCCGCGGCGCGGTGGATGCGACCACCTCGGGTGGTGACGTCACGATCGGCGATGCGGCCGGCGAAGTGTCGGCTAAGACCTCGGGCGGCGACATCAAGATCGGCCGTACGGACGGCGAAGTGACGGTGAGGACTTCCGGAGGTGATATCGAAATCGATCAAGCCGGCGGAAACACGGAGGCGACGACATCGGGCGGCGACATCAGGATAGGCCATACCACGGGAGAAGTGAAGGCGAAGACCTCGGGAGGAGATATCACGATCGAGCGTGCCGATGGCGAGGTGGATGTGCATACCTCGGGTGGCGACGTCATCATCGACAGCGCCGAAGGAAGACTGAAGGCGGGCACCTCGGGCGGTGACATTACGATCGGCGATTCGACGGGCGGGGGCGTGACGGCGAAGACCTCGGGAGGAGATATCGAAGCCGGTTTGACGGCGACGGTAAGCGCGTTGGAGGAAGACTGGCTGCTGCAATCGTCCGGTGGAGAGCTGTCCATCCGCATTCCAGAGGACCTGCGAGCCTCGCTCGAAGCGGAGATCCAGATCGGGAGTTCCTGGTTCGGACGTGACAAGGAATATCGTATCGATTCGGATTTCGATCTGGACGAGCGGGACGATGGCGGCCGTAACGGTAAGACGATAAGGGCCACCGGCGATATCAATGGCGGGGGCCACCTCATCAGGCTGAAGACTAGCGATGGCGATATAAGGATTCGGAAGGTGTCGTCCTGATCCCCTGCCGGGTGCGGGCCTGACCTTGCGGATCAGCCCGTCCATCAGGCCGCGCCCGGCGGCTGTGCCATCAACCCGCGCCCGGCGACCGTGCCATTAGCCCGCGCCCAGGTACCCCGCGAGTTGCTCGGGCATGATGTTTCCGCCGCTGAGCAACGCCACGACCTTCTTACCATCCAGCTTAACGATGCCGTTCAGGAGCGCGGCGACGCCGACCGCGCCTCCCGGCTCGACCACGAGTTTCATCGCCCCGATCAGGTACTTCACCGCGTCGATCGCCTGTTCATCCGATACCAGGACCATCTCGTCCACGTAGGCCATTACGTGCTCGAAGGTGAGGTCCCCGGGGCGGGGCGCCACCAGCGAATCGCATATCGTGTCCGGTTCCGGCACCTCGCAGATCTGATTCTTCAGAAAAGACCGATAAACCGCCTGCGACCCTTCGGGTTGCACCCCGATTACCTTCACCGAGGGGTTCAGCGTCTTCACGGCCGTGGCGATACCGCCGATCAAGCCCCCGCTGCTCACGGGGACGATCACGGCGTCCAGGTCCGGCTCCTGTTCCATGATTTCGGCGCCGATGCTGCCGTGGCCCCGAACGACGTTCTCGTCTTCCCACGTATTTATCGCGGTGATGCCCCGTTCCCTGCCCAGCCGGTCCAGCGTGTCCCATCTCGCCTGGTTGTGGTTTTCGCACAGCACCGCTTCGGCGCCGTAGTCCTTCGTGCGCTGCACCTTGTAGGGCGAGGTCTTTTCCATCATGACAATCGCCGTTGGGATCCCCAGCAGCGTGCCCATGTAGGCGAACGCCGTCGCGAAATTACCGGAAGATGAGATCGCGGCCCCTTTCTTCTTCTGGTCCGAGGAAAGGCGGTTCAGGATGGTATAGGCCGCGCGCGTCTTGTAGGACCCCGTCACCTGCAGGTTCTCCGCCTTCAGCCAGACGTCCGCGCCGGTCTGATCGGAAATCGTACCTGAATGCAGGACGGGCGTATATACGACCTCCGGCGGAAGTTCCTTTCTCGCCTGTTCGATTTCTTCCAGGTTGATCAGCATCGCTGTACCATTCCGATCACCGATTTCATGTATGATGTGGCGCACGCTCGATGTGGCGCACGCTCGATGTGGCGCACGCACGATGTGGCGCAATGGCAAAGCCCGGTACCGAACGGTCGCCCGGGCGTGGTTAGATGATGGCATCAGCGTGACAAAAGTGCAAGGGCAAACTGGCGCGGCCGGTACGACAAACGTGGCAGCCTTTGGTATTACCTATCTTCCCGTTGCAAGCAACCGTGGGCACGCGCATATTCCGGTATGGGGTTACTTCCGGCTATGGATGGAGGCACTATCGATGAACCGCATCATTTCACTTCTGCCCAGTAGTACCGAGATCATCTGCGCCTTGGACTGCGCCGAGCGCCTCGTTGGTCGTTCTCACGAATGCGACTATCCTCCCGATGTCGCCAGGCTGCCCATCTGTACCTCCCCGAAATTCGATCCGGACGGCACCTCGTACCAGATCGACCAGCGGGTCAAAGCCATCCTGCAGGAAGCAACCTCGGTATATCGGTTAGACGCCGATCAGCTCGATGGGCTGGCTCCGGATCTGCTGGTGACGCAATCACATTGCGAAGTCTGCGCCGTCAGTCTCCGGGATGTCCAGGAAGCGGCCTTCCAACTGGTACGTTCCAGGCCGAAGATCCTGTCATTGCAACCAAATACGCTGGACGAAGTGTGGCACGACATAGAAAGGGTGGGTTCCGCACTGGGTAAGGAGGACGAAAGTGGCGTTCTGGTAGAACAACTGAACGAACGGTTGCGCACCATAGCCGACCGCGCCCAGAGAACGGAAGACACCCCGCGAGTGGCCTGTATTGAGTGGTTCGAACCACTGATGGCCGCGGGAAACTGGATTCCAGAACTGGTGGAAATCGCCGGTGGCCATAACCTCTACACATCGAACGGGGAACATTCACCGTACCTGGCGTGGGAAGACATAATCGAAACCCAGCCGGACATCATCATCCTGATGCCCTGCGGTTTCGATATGCACCGTTCGCGAATCGAGATGCCTTCGCTCACGCGTCAATCGGCATGGCGTAGCCTGCGTGCCGTACAGGAGGGGCAGGTTTTCATTACCGACGGCAACCAGTTCTTTAACCGTCCCGGACCGCGCCTGGTAGAATCGGCGGAGATTCTGGCTGAGATTATCCATCCTGGAGTCTTCGGCTCGATATACGAGCACACCGGGTGGGAACGATGGAGGGTGTCATAGCAAACCGGATGCCGAACTGGACAATTCGGAAGTGGGCCGCTATATTCCGCCCGCCGTGATATCTGGCGTATCACTTGAAGGAGCGACGGATGTAAGTTGTAGAATATAAGACTGTGCCCATCGTAAGTGACGAGACTGCTGCGTGTAACCTGTTGTCCGATGCTGGAGGAATTAATGTCATCATCCCCACCCGTCCGCAAAACCGGCGGCACTTGTTTCATATTGGCCTGTCTGCTGTTCCTCCCAGGCATCACGGGGGCGCAATCGCCCCAGGATCAGACCGAGACCGAAACGGACATGACAGAATCCGTAGTGGCGATGACAGGGGAAATCGAAAGGACGTCGGATCCCCGACCGTTCAGCGTTCCCCTTCCCGTATCCAAGTCGCCCTTCGACTATCGGAGCCTGGATCCCGCGGACTATATGCTGGAGGCCAGGCGGGTTAATTCTGCCATCCAGGTGGACGGCCATCTGGACGAAGCCGAATGGCAGCAGGCGGACGTCGCCAATGATTTCTTCCAGCTCGAGCCGGTCGAGGGCGCACCGGCCACTTATCCCACCGAAGTCCGGGTAATGTACGACGACAAGAACCTGTACGTGGGGTTCGTCTGCTTCGATCCGAATCCGGAACAGATCATGGCGCCGGACATGCAACGGGACACGCGGATGAGTTTCTCCAATGACATGGTCACGGTCGTCATCGCATCGCTTGATCACTACCGCGAAGCCTTCGAGTTCCAGACCAATCCCAACGGCGCCCGGTCCGACTCCTTCGTCAGTGCCGAGGGCAATAACACCGACCGTGACTGGAACGGGCTGTGGAACGCGGCCAGCCAGGTCTATGATTACGGATGGTCGGCCGAGTACGTGATCCCGTTCCACACCCTCCGGTTTCCGGATCGCAGCGATCAGACGTGGGGCATAAACTTCGGACGCCGCATTCAGCGCACCAGGGAGGAATCGTTCTGGGTTCCACTGAGCCTGAGGGACGGTGACCAGGCGCTGTACCGCTTCGGCAAGGGCGGCCGGCTGACGACCCTGTCCGACATCACGCCGGGTGGGCGGGTGCAGGTGACACCCTTCACCGTACTCGGCGGCCAGTCCTCCCGGTTCACGGAAACCGCTCCGTCGCCCGTCCAGCCCATCGCGGCGACGGCCCTCGACAACGCCATGCAGCGGAAACTGGGCGGCGACCTGAAGGTCAGCGTTACTTCCGGGATGACGCTGAACGCCACGGTCAACCCCGATTTCGCCCAGGTGGAAGCGGACGATGAGGTCGTGAACCTTTCCCGCTTCGAATTCCAGTTTACCGAGAAGCGGCCCTTCTTCCTTGAACGCAGCGATATCTTCACCCTGAACGAACGGCCGCAGCGCCGCGGACCTCAGCGCAACTTCGGCGACCTGACGCCCCAGCTCTTCTTCAGCCGGCGTGTCGGCCGGCAGTTGCCGGACGGGCAAACCGTTCCCATCGATCTCGGGATGCGCCTCACAGGGAAGCTCGGTCGCACGACCGTAGGGTTTCTGAATGTCCAGACCCGGGAGACCCAGTACGACGACGACGGCGAAGAGAAGACGGAACCGCTGACCAACTGGCAGGCCTTGCGCGTGCGGCAGGACTTTGGATCACGGTCCAGCGTGGGTATGCTGGCCACCTTCAAGGAACCGAATCCCCGGTTCGACGACCGTGTCGGAATGGCCCTGCCCCGGTACGCGGAATCTGACTACAACAGGGTGTTGGGGTTCGACCTCAACCTGGCCTCACAGGCGACCAATCACCGGGGACAGATCACCTTCGCCAAGAGCTGGACGGATACGGTAAGCACCAGCAACCAGGACTGGACCTTTCGGGTTATCGAACGGTGGCAGAATCGTTGGCTGATGTACGGTGTTTCCTATCTGGATATCGGGGAGAACTTCATCAGCCAGACCGGGCTGGTCCGGGACGAAGGCCTGCAAAGGGTCGGGGGTGGGCTTACGGCCAACACCTTTCTGCGCCGGTTCGGCATTCGTCGCATCAGCGGCGGTTTTCGGAGCAATTACGTGACCCGGAAGGACACGGACTTCTCCGATGCCGATTCCTGGTCCTTCTCGCCTAACGTGTTCCTGGAACTGGAGCGGGGTCTGTGGATTTCCGCCTCGTACGACATGCGGTTCGATACGCTGAGCAAAACGACGCGCATCGCCGGTGTGCATTTCCCCGAGGGATCCTATTCCTACAACCAGGGGAACATGTTCCTCTTCACCGACAGCGGTCGGAAGGTCTCCTTGCGGGGCAATTTCCGGTACGGTCGATTCTACGGTGCCGATCTGCTCAGTCTTTCGAGCGAACTGTCCCTAAAGCCGAATCCCCGTTTCGCGCTGGAACCGGGCATCACGCGCAGCCAGGTCGACCGCGGCAACCGTAAAGGACTTGAGGAAGACGAATACGATCATCGTACCCAGCTTATACCGAGCGTCCGGATGAGTTACGCATTCACGCCGAACCTTTCGTTCTCCTCCTTCATCCAGATCAACGCGGACCGGCAACGGGAGACCGACGACTTCCACACGAATACGGTCACGATGAACCTTCTCCTCGCCTACCGGTCGCCCTTCGGCCACTCGTTCTTCCTGGCCTTCAACCAGTTCCGTGACGACGACCTCGATACCGATGGAAGCTTCGGGGTCTACGATCGGACGCCGCTGAGGCTGAGGGACCAGCAGATCGTGGCCAAGGTCTCCTACCTGTTCAACCTGTAGGCTGGCTCCATCCGTGCGGATACCGGCAAATACCCCTAAGCAACTAACAGTCAGGTTCAGGGAACTATATCCTTGCCGTTTATGACCTGCCTACTTATTAATGAAAACAACCAGGAATGAACGGTATATGATGAGTTTACATAGACAAATTACTGTGGCTTTCGCGCTTTCGATCTGCGTGCTCCTCGCCGCGCACGGCGAAGCGGCGGCACAGGATCGGAGGGATTCCGGCTGGTACGTCTCAGGCGGACTCGGTGGTAATTTCGTCTACGGCCTGGACCAGTCAGGTTCGAACACGGAATCCACGTGTTATCCCACCAGCGCCTGTTTCGATTTGGTTTTGCGGGACATTCCCGGCTACCGATGGCGTTACGATCCTTCGGCTGACCGGGGTATCGGTTTCGATCTTGCCGTCGGACGAGTGTTCGACCGTACCCGTCTCGAGGTATCATTCGCGCATCGGAAAAACAAGGTCGACCAGGGCCCGCCGCTTGAAATAACGTACCTCGACGGTAGCTCAGCGGGTGCCAGTTCTTTCCTCGGTCTGGGGTTGGTCCAGGCTACCAGCACCAATTTCTTTGAAGACCTCGTGACGAGAACGGTGACCCTGAACGCGTACTACGATCTTCCCTTCGGGCCGAGCAGGATCACGCCCTACGTGGGGGTGGGCACCGGCATTGCGTTCGTAGAACTGACCCGGATCTTCTTTTCGATCGAATACAGCGACCCCTCCGGAGAGGGTACGATCTACGATCCGCCGCTGTCCTTCTACAACAGCAAGCAGGATACCCGGTTATCCGATACGGTATTCGCGGGGCATGTGTACGTGGGCGCCGACTACAGCTTGAACGACCGTGCCGCAATCGGCCTTAAAGCGGCCTACTCCAGGGTGGACGACGTCGAACATATCGGGACGTACGAGTACCATCCCCATTTCGACACGGATCCTTCGCTCACAAACAAAAACACGTTCAGCGCCACAAACCACTGGTCCGTGACACTGAACGTGCGCTTCCTGTTTGGAAATTGACGCGGGACGGTACGTACTACCCGGGGCGGATTTCTACCCTGCCCCGTCCGGCAGCCAACCCGTCCGGCAGCCAACCCTACCCTATCCAGTAGAATCGACGAAGACCTGGTGCGCGCTGCGGTCCTTGCCGCCGTCCTGGGTGTGTTGGTATGACCGGTGCTCGGATGGCTTGCCGAGCGACGTAAGGGCCAGCATTTTCTCCGCAGTCTTCGTGGCCACGTAAGGCCGCCGGATGTCCGTCGGGTTCGCCTGGATGTGCTGCTTCCACGCGCCCAGATCCGTTTTGGCCTGGATCAGTCCCTTGACCATCCCCATGTCGTTCAACATGGCCACGTCGTCCGCGGGACCCAGGATAATCGCCCCGGTGATCGTGGAGCCATTCCAGATCAGCTTGCGGTAGACCGGACGGTTGGCGTTGATGACCTCGGTGACGTCGCCGTCGCCGGACCAGTCGCCGAAACTGGCGCACTGCAGGCCGCACACGTCCAGGATGTTGATCAGCAGGCTGCCGGGATACTCCACGTCCTGGCCGGCCATGTTCGCGCCCGCGATCCGGCCGTGATCGACGGCGGTGGGCTGAATGGCGTGTACCGCCTGGCCACCGGTGGACAGGTCCGGTCCCTCGGCCACGTCACCCGCCGCATACACGTTGGCCACGTTGGTCTGGCACCGGTTGTTGACCACGACGCCCTGGTTGGTCTCGATACCCGATCCATCGAGAAAGCCGATGTTGGCCTTGATCCCCGTGGCGACGATGACCACGTCCGCGCGGGTGGACGACCCGTCCGAAAGCTGCAGGGTCTTCACGCCGTCGTGCCCGTGATCGATGGCCTGCACGCTCACGCCGGTATGGACTTCGACGCCCTGGGACTCGAGCCAGGAGCCCACCAGGGAAGCGCCCTGGGCGTCCAGCATGCGGGGCAGTACCTGGTCTTCCAGTTCGATCACCTTCAGGCGGGCGCCGCGCTTGTGCATCGCGTTGAGGATGATGAATCCGATGAACCCGGCCCCGATGAAGGCCACCTCGGCATCGCTTCCCAGGGCGCCCACGGTCTTTTCCGCGTCGGCCACGGTCCAGAGATTATGGACGCCGTCGCCGTCCGCGCCGGGTATGTTCAGCTGCTGGGCGGACGATCCCGTGGCGATCAGCAGGTTGTCGAAGGGCACCATGGATCCGTCGCTGAGCGTGAGCATGCTCGCATGAGGATTCACCTCGGAGACGCTGACGCCGAAGCGGGTCTTCACCCCCAGCCTGCCGAAATAGTCGTCATCTCCGGTATTCACCTGCTCGACCGGGATGTTTCCCGAAATGTAGTAGGGCAGGGCCATGCGGGAATAGGCCGGCTCGTCGGAGATCAGGGTGATGGACGCGTCCGCATCGTAACCGCGGATCGTTTCGATGGCATTCATCCCGCCCGGTCCGCCGCCTATAATCACGTGTTCTGTCGCCATAATCCGCTCCTTCTAAAGAAAGTACCGAAAAACGAAAGTACAGGTCATCTGTGGTTACGCGAGGCCCAGCTCCATCAGTTTTTCCCTGGTGGGCCGTCCGTCCGCCGTCCAGCCCCGGGCCTCGTAGTAGTCCGGCAGCATGGCGTCGAGATCGACGGTCACTCCCGCCGACGGCCCTTCCTTGTGGGCTTCTTCCATCAGTCTTTTCGGCAGCGTGTCATCGGCCGAGGTGAGACCGGCCTTCAGGTTCCACAGCCGTTCGATGTTCCAGATCCGTTCGCCGATGTGCACGAAGTCGTCCATGGTGTAGTCCACGCCGGTGGCCGCGGACAGCACGGGAATCAAGTCGTCCAGGGGCGCGCCTGCCGTGGTGAACATGCAGATGCCCGTGGCGTCGTGGGCCGTGGTCCGGTTCTGCTCCTCGGCCACCCAGACCGACTTCCCGTCGGTGCCGTGGGGATCGTACTCTCCGCTGGTCTCGATGCCGGGCGTCCAGGCCCTCAGGTGACAGGCGCCGCGGTTGCAGGTGGCATAGGCCACGCCCATGCCCTGGAACCCACGGGGATCGTAGGCAGGGAACTCCTGTCCCTTGACGCCCATGAAGTACTCCGGATGCTCGAACTTCTCGGTCATCCGTTTCGAACCCTCGGCCAGTTCGTCGCCGAAGCCTTCCCGGAATCCCGTGGCTTCCGTCATGGCGATCAGGGCCTTGCCGTCGCCGAACCGTAGCGCTATGCCCGTCTGCTCATCGCTCAACAGGCCCCGTTCGTACATCTCCATGGCCGTGGCCAGCGTGGCACCCATGGAGATGGGGTCCATGCCCAGGTCGTTGCACAGGTAGTTGGCCATGACGATGGCGTCCATGTCGTCCACGCCGCAGTCGGCCCCCAGCGACCAGAGGTTCTCGTACTCCGGCCCCTCCTCGGCGACCTTCCAGTTGCGGGGATGCATGTTGACCATGTACTTGTCGGCGTTGGGGGACACCTGGGTCACGCGGCCGCAGGCGATATTGCAGGCGAAGCAGGCCTTGTTGGCGACCAGCCAGTTATCCTTGATGCTTTCCCCGTTGATCGCCTCGGTGCCTTCAAACTGGCCGGCCGTGAAATTGCGCGTCGGCAGGCCGCCGAAGGTGTTGACCAGGTCGACCGTGGGGGCCGTGCCCAGTTCCGTGAGGCCCTGCCGGCCGGGACTCTCCGCCAGGTGTTCGTGGTAGGACCAGATGGCGGACATGTAATCCCTGGGCCGGGCGATCCGCACGCCCTGGTTGCCCCGTACGGCGATCGCCTTGAGGTTCTTGGAACCCATGACGGCGCCCACGCCGGACCGGCCGGCCGCCCGGTGCTTGTCGTTGACGATGCACGCGAACCGCACCAGGTTCTCGCCCGCCGGTCCGATGCCGGCCACCCGCAGTTCGGGCATGCCGGTCTCGTCGCGGATGGCGTCCTCGGTCTCCGAGACCACTTTGCCCCACACGCCGGCGGCGTCGCGGATCTCGACGCGGTCATCGTCGACGAGGAGGTAGCAGGGACGGTCCGCCCGGCCTTCCACGATCACCAGGTCGTAGCCGGCGAACTTGAGCTCCGGGCCCCAGTGGCCACCCGAATTGGACGTCGTGATGGCGCCGGTGAGCGGTCCCTTGGTGACCACCATGTAGCGGGAACCGCAGGAGGCGTTGGTGCCCGTGAGCGGCCCGGTGGCCATGATCAGCTTGTTGTCGGGACCGAGGGCGTCGACCGAGGGGTCCATCTCCTCGTAGAGGTACCGGGCGGCCAGTCCGCGGCCGCCGATGTATTCCTCGGCCCAGTCCAGTCTCAGGGGCTCTTTGGTCGCCTTGCCCCGCGACAGGTCCACCCGCAGGATATGGCCGGCCCACCCGTGTGTCATGAAGAAACTCCATTCCTCGGCTCAGGCCGGGTGATACGGGGTCGCGCCCCGGGCACGTGACCCGGGAGCACGCCCTGTGGATCACCCTGGCTCAAAAGCCGGATCGGGCGCTACGCCAGTCCCAGCGACGCCAGTTTCTCCTGAGTGGGTTCGCCTTCCGCGTTCCAGCCGCGGATTTCGTAGTATTCCGGCAGCATCTCGCCGAGGCGGTTCACTTCGCCCTTGGTCGGTCCATCGGGGATCGGTTCTTCGAGCAGCCGCTTCGGCAGCGTATCGTCCTTGCCCGTGAAGCCCGCCCGCTGGTTCCACATGCGCTCGATGTTCCAGACGCGCTCCCCGACTTCCAGCAGATCGGGCACCGTGTAGGAGATGCCGGTCACCGCCTCGAGCTGGGGCTGTATCTCATCCAGGCCCACGCCGAAGGTGAGGAACAGGCAGAGGCCCGACGCGTCCACGGTGCAGGTGGCGTCCTGGAAGATCTTGGTGATCTCCGCCTTGCCTTCCGTCACGGCCGGGTCCATCTTTTCCGGGATCCCCAGGATCTCGGGGGCGACCGTGTAGCTCTTCAGGTGGCAGGCGCCCCGGTTCGAGGTCGCGTAACCCAGGCCCATGCCCTGGATCGCCCGGGCGTCGTAGGCCGGGAATTCCTGGCCGCGCACGCCCATGAAGAACTCGGGCCGGTTGAACTTGGCGGTCATGCGCTTGGAGCCCTCGGCCAGTTCATCGCCGAAGCCTTCGCGGTAGGCCGCCTTTTCCGTCATGGCGACGAGCGCGTCACCGCTCCCGAAGTTCAGCGGCATGCCGGTCTGCTCATCGCTCACGGCGCCGGTTTCGTACAGCTCCATGGCCGCGGCGAGCGTCGCCCCGAAGGAAATCGGGTCCATGCCCAGTTCGTTGCACATGGCGTTCGCCTTGATGAGGGCGTCCAGGTCGTTGATGCCGCAGTCGGCGCCCATGGCCCAGGCGTTCTCGTACTCCGGTCCCTCCACCGCGATCTTCCAGTTGTGGGGCCGGGTGGTCACGGTGAACTTGTCCTGCGCCTCGCCCGGTAGCTGGGACACTCTGCCGCAGGCGATCGTACAGCCGAAGCAGGCCTTGTTGGCCACCAGTCGCGTATCGGCCAGGGTCTCCCCGCTGATGTTGTCCGCGCCTTCGAGCTGCGAGACCTGGTGGTTGTTCGTCGGCAGTGCGCCGCTCTCGTTGATGATGTTGACCAGCACCGCGGTGCCGTATGCGGCCAGACCCTCACCCGTTACCGGATGCTCGACCAGCTTGCTCTTCATCTCCCACATGGCCGACATGAACTTCTGCGGGTCGGCGATGGGCACGCCCCCGGTACCGCGTACGGCAATGGCTTTGAGGTTCTTCGAACCCATGACCGCGCCGACGCCGGATCGTCCGGCGGCCCGGTGCCGGTCATTGACTATGGCGGCGAAACGCACGAGGTTCTCGCCCGCCGGACCAATACAGGTAACGACCGTATCGTGCTGCCCCGACTCCTCCCGGACGATATCATCCGTCTCCCATACCGTCTTGCCCCACAGGTGCTCGGCGGAGCAGATCCGGACATCGTCGTCGCAGATGGAGATGTAGGACGGAACCGGCGCCCGGCCTTCCACGATCAGCATGTCGTACCCGGCGAACTTCAGTTCCGGTCCCCAGTGGCCGCCCGAGTTGGACGTGGTGATGGCGTTGGTCAGCGCCCCCTTGGTGACCACCATGTAGCGTGAACTCGTGGAGGCGTTCGTGCCGGTCATGGGACCGGTCGCGAAAATCATCTTGTTGTCCGGGCCCAGCGCGTCCGCCGCCGGGTCCATTTCTTCATAGAGGTACCTGGCCGCGAGGCCGCGCCCGCCCACGAAGGACTTGGCCCAGTCCATGTTGAGGGGCTCTTTGGAGATCCGACCGGTGGTCAGATCGATGCGCAGGATCGTGCCTGTCCATCCGCCGTTGCTCATGCCGCGTTCCCTCCCTCGATGGATGTCAGGTAGGACTCGTTTACCTTCTCGGCCCATCCGCCCAGCCAGTCGGCCGACTCGCTCTCGGTGTATTCGATGGCGCCTGTCGGGCAGGCGACCGCGCAGGCCGGATTGCCGTCGCACAGATCGCACTTGAAGGCCTTCTGCGTGTCGGGATTGTAGAACACCGTGCCGAAGGGACAGGCGATGGTGCACAACCCGCAACCTACGCAGTTGGCATCGCCCACGACCTTGGCGCCGGTATCCGCGTCGATGCTGATGGCGTTCACGGGGCAAGCCGTCATGCACCAGGCTTCGTCGCACTGGAAACACGTGTACGGCGCGTAACTGGCCTGCTCATCGAAAATGTTCACGCGGATCAGCGACCGGGATGGTTGAAACATGCCGGTCTGCACCCAGGAACATGCCAGTTCGCACTGCATGCACCCGGTGCATTTTTCAGGGATTATGCGTAGAGATTTAGCCATACCGACTCCCTTCTGTAACGATGAGCTGGGTTTGGAGGCGTTTCTTTCTGTAGACTTGAACAACGGTAAAAACAGCGTATATGACAGGCCACTTACGTCCGGTTTCAAGGGCCGTCATCGCGAAGGACAACGATGTATTACGTAAGGTAATTACCTAATACTGCTTGGGGTTATTTATCAGTATAACAACTTAAAACAGAATGGCAACAGTTAAATCTGCGGTTCTGCGGGAAAGGGTCACGACGGATCGGGCTTTGGTACGGATGATAGGGCCTGGCCGCGACCGACCGGGCCTGGCCACGGCTGACCGGGCCTGGCCGGCTTGCCTGTGCATCGACCCGGCCTGTTTGCTTAAGCTCCGGGCAATCGGTAGGTCACGCTCTTTCCCACCGCTTCGTCGATCGTCTCGGGTGAGATCAGCACCGTCGTGGATACTTCGAGCGCTCCCGCCGCGGCCACGTTGAGGGCAATCGCGGTCGCGGTCGCTTCATCGGGGATTTCGGCGATCAGTATGAGATCGTCGTCTCCCATGGCGTAATAGAATCCTTCCAGGCTGCCGCCCATCCCTTCGATCGTCTGCGAAAGGGCCGCGCGCCGGCCAGTACCACCCTCCCTGATCAGTCCCTGCAGGCCCGCTTGCGTGTACTTGGTTCGGTACATGTACTTCGCCATGTCACTTCCTCCCACGGAAGTTGTCGTATGGTCCGTGCCACACCTCCCCGCAGCACGGACTCCGGATGGTGCTAAAGACCGATTGTACCTGTTAACAAGGCATGATCGTGCGGTGACTGTCAAGGCTATTTTTCGTATCCGCGGGCCGGTTGAAACCCCCGGTTTTCGCTGGTGACCCACTTGGACGAGCACCGTGTGCGGCACGCTTGCGGCTTCGATGCATTCTTTCCTATATTAAGCATACCAGATCGACGGATACCCGATCGACAACGGTTTCCGCTTTGCCCGGGTGTCAACACCGGGATATACGACTTAATAATCAGGCCAGCCGCCATGACCGCAACAACTACCCGCCGGACCGGGGAGATGCACGATGCCAATCGCCGATCCTGGGACAACAACGCCGGGTCCTGGGCCGAAATGCGGGACCGGGACGGTCTGTGGCGCCTCTGCCCGGAGGAACCCGAACTGGGATTTTCGGGCGGTGCGTACGAGTTGATCGGATCCCTTGCCGGAAGCATGGAAGGAAAGGAAGTCGCCGTCGTCGGCAGCGGGGACAATTACGCCGTTTTCGCCCTCTCTGGCATGAAGGCAAATGTCACTTCCATCGACATCTCCGAGCGCCAGTTGGAGATCGCTTCCGCACGGGCGGATCAGCTGGGTCTGGCGATCGACTTCGTACGGGCGGACGCGACGGATCTCCACGCGATGGCGGACCGTTCGTTCGACCTGGTCTGCTCGACCAACGGGTTCTTCGTCTGGATCGCGGATCTCCGCGCGGTTTACGGGGAGGTCTTTCGCATATTGAAACCGGGCGGGTACTACGTCTTCTACGATGTGCATCCTTTCCAGCGGCCGTGGGCGGATCGGACCCTGTCCATCGAAATCGAAAAGCCTTACTGGCAAACCGGACCTGTTCGGGACGAGAAAGAGGGAACGTTCGAATTCAACTGGACGATGGCCGACCTGCTGAACCCGGGTGCCGATGCCGGCCTGGTCCTCCGGCGTATCCTGGAACGTCCCGCGGAGGATTCGAATACCTGGGAGGGGGCCTCCTATCGTCCGGGCAAAGACAAGCAGCTGGTGGACTGGAAGGTGAATCCCCGTGCGGCCCTGCCGTTCTGGCTTTCGGCGGCCTGGCAAAGGCCTGGATTCTAGAGACTAAGTCTTAAACGACAACCGGAACCATGACTGCCATTTTCCATACCAACGCAGGCTCACCTGTCCTTGCTGGTGACATGTTGATTTCAGTGCCAGGACCGACTAGCACAACTGACCTTAGGTTACCTTCACATCCAAATGGAGTGAGTATTCCAATAGGTCACAAACCAGAATTCATTCCTATTCTGATGCGGCGCAAGATATTCAGAGTGAACAACAGCTTGGCTGTTGGCGCCTCTGGCTCGGCATTGCATATCCAGTACTTTATTGAAGACTTATTTGAGACATTCAAGAATAAATCAGAGTTTGAAAGTACCGAAATTATGGGGTTTTTAGATAACTATTCAATAAGTCAACGTGGAAAAGAAGTGGCTCAGAATGTCGGTGCGATAATACTTGTTGAAGCAACCGATTGGCGTGGCACTCTCGTCTTAACGTATTCTAGTTATAAAAACTTATCCAGTCGTCGCTATGGAAACGTAGTTACTATTGGAACTGGGTCAGAGACCATTGTCGAACAGATCGCTCAATTTGATACTAACTACAAATACGGTATCTCTCAGCCGAAGGATCACACGGAGAGATTATCTGAGTTTGAAACTCTCTCACGTAACCTGTTCTTACTTGCCCATCTATACTGGAGGGAGTTTGTAACTCCAAGTAAGGTGTTCGATGCGTGGGGTGGCGCTTACGACATGATTTATCAGGATTCTAAAAGAGTGTTTCGATACCTCAACGATTACACCATCGTGCTACGTAAATTCGATGCATGTGATGCTCAGAAAGGGATACAGTTATTGAATGTTTTAAAATACGAACGACGCCCCGAACTGTCGTTCATTACAATGCTAAACAACGGTATGCTTGACTTCTACGGAGCTAAGGACATCACTTCCAATGATGATTCCTTGATGATCGCTGTAAATGAAGACGACTTCTCAATGAACTCAAAGCTTCACATATCAATAATCGCAGTTTGTAAAGCGAATCAGTATCTAGCTCCAATTGTACAGATAGACGGTACGGATGGACAGGAAAAGACAATGCAAACGGTTATTACGCGTTTTGATGACGATGGCAGTCTCTGCGTTGGATTTCATGTTGAGCATGACAAGTGGATTGAAGAACAGGTTATGTCCTACTACGAGAAGAACAAGAATAGACTCTAACTGGCACTATCGTGATGAACCCTTAACGAAAGTGTTCGTGTAATGTGACACAAATTGATTCGTTTATGTACAACAAGCAATTGGACTAAGAGACGACTCACATTTCAATGTTTGAATTATGAACCGTATTCTTTAAAGCATTACAGCAGTTTACTTCGTACCAGTATCTCGGATTTGGATTTTGATCAGATGGGTAGAAACCTTGAAGTTCTTTATGACCTCCATATTGGCCGAAGGATTCACGTCACCGGGAACAGTTGTTCCGGGAAATCCACCCTGGCGAGCCAACTGGCGTCCGCGCTCAACGTCCCCGTCGTCGAACTGGACGCGCTCAACTGGCAGATCGGATGGGTCGGCCTGGCGGATACGGACCCAGGGGAACTGGACCGGCGTCTCGCCGAAGCGACGGTCGGAGAAAGTTGGGTCGTCTCCGGCTCCTACATGGCTTACTCCCAGCGGGTCTTCTGGCCGCGAGTGGAGACGGTCGTCTGGCTGGACCTGCCCGTGCACCGGCTGCTCTGGCGCGTGCTGGCCCGGTCGTGGAAGCGCTGGCGATCGAAAGAGCTGCTCTGGGGCACCAATTACGAGCGGTTCTGGCCCCAGCTGAAGGTGTGGAATCGGGAGGACTCGCTGATCTGGTGGATCGTTACGCAGCAAGGCAGGAAGCGCCGGCGCATGGAGGCCTGCACGCAGGATCCCGCATGGCGGCACATCTCCTTTATCAGACTAGAGTCCAATGCAGAAATCGAAGCGTTTTTGCGCGCCGTGAATGGTTTGCGCCCGTAGCCCAACCGGTCCGCTATTTTAGGCTGATTCAAAATCAGATCTTGATTTAGCATGAAATCTGTGTATTTTCTAACACATGATTAAACGAGACCTCGCTACGGAACTAAAACGTGCGGCGCGCCAGTTCCCGTCGATTACGCTTACCGGACCTCGTCAGAGCGGCAAGACCACACTGTGCCGGACACTGTTTCCCGGGCACGCCTACGTAACCCTCGAAGCGACGGACGTACGCTCTCTCGCAAGGGATGATCCCCGGGGGTTTCTGAGCCGATTCACCGAAGGCGCCATCATCGACGAGGTGCAGCGCGTCCCCGACCTGCTGTCCTATTTGCAGGGCGTGATCGACGAAGAACCGGTGCCCGGCCGCTGGATCCTCACGGGATCGCAAAACCTCTCTTTACTCGAATCGGTAAGCCAGTCGCTTGCAGGGAGAACGGCTGTACATCATTTGCTTCCTTTGAGCCGCGGTGAGGTCGAACGTTTTGACCGTTTTCCCGTCACGCTCGAAGAGTCGCTGCTCGCCGGGACATACCCGCGTATATTCGATCGTGGACTGCAACCCGAGGACTGGTTCAGGTCCTATGTCGCCACGTACCTCGAGCGTGACGTGCGCTCCATCAACAACGTCGGCGACCTGACGACGTTTCAAAGATTCGTGGAACTGTGTGCGGGAAGATCGGCGCAACTGGTCAACTACTCCTCACTGGCCAGCGACTGCGGCGTATCACAGCCAACGGCCAAATCCTGGCTCACCATACTCGAGACCAGTTTTCTCGTCTTCCGCTTGCCGGCGTTTCACGCGAATATACGCAAGCGTCTTGTGAAAATGCCGAAGCTGCACTTCTACGACACGGGGCTCGTCTGTTGGCTGCTGGGTATTCGTACACCTGGACAACTGAGGAACCATCCTCTGCGCGGCGCAATCTTCGAAACATGGGTTGCATCGGAAATCATGAAACACAGGATAAACCGCGGCGACCTCCACAGGCTCAGTTTTTACCGCGACCGCAACGGTGTTGAAGTCGATCTCATCATCGAACATCCGACTCATCGAACACTCGTCGAGGTAAAGTCGGCCGAAACGGTATCATCGAATCTGTTCGCCGGACTGCAAAGGGTCCAGAAGCATCTTGCCGAATCAGCTCATCCCGATACCGCAGTCGTAGTTTATGGCGGCGACCAACTTCAACATCTTTCCTCGGGATGGCTGATACCCTGGAGCGGACTTCACAAGGCGGATTTCTGGAAAGAGGAGCTATAAATGCGCCGGGGTGGGCTATTGGGGTCGAAACCGGCTGTCTCTTGCATCGTGCGCCTCGCGGTCTGCGCCGTATGCGTGGTCTGCGCAGTCTACGCGGCGTTTATACCTATGGCCCCTCTTTCCGTACCCACCATCGCCGCGCAGGAAGAAACAGAGGATAACACCGTGTTCTGGTTGACCACACTGAATATGATCCGTGCGAAGTTCCCAGGGGTCCCGCAGCTTTCCACCGACAACTTGCAGACCTGGTTGGATGAATCCGGGAAGGCTCCGTCGGGGCAGTCTCGGTCTGGACAGGCACCGTCGGAGCGTCCGCTGCTCCTGGATGTGCGGGAGAAGGAAGAATACGAGGTCAGCCACTTAAAGGACGCTGTTCTTGCCACGTCCGAGAAGGAGGCGCTTGAAGCGCTTGAAGACATTCCGTCGGACCGACCCGTCGTGCTCTACTGTTCCGTGGGCTACCGGTCATCGGAGATGGCCGGTAGCCTGCAGAAGAAGGGATACCAGAAAGTCTACAACCTGGAAGGATCGATCTTCGCTTGGGCCAACGAGGGGAAGCCCGTCTACCGCGGGGGTGAGCGCGTGCGCGTCGTCCATCCATACGACCGGGTCTGGGGCAAGCTGCTCAAAAAGGTACTTAGGGCCTGGTAAGCTACAGCAACGAATCCTGTCTGCGAGGGCCGCGTAAGTATCGAGTTGCCACGACGTACCTTAAAAAGAATGAGTTAATCTGACGCGCTTTGCTTGGAAAGGGACAACCTGATGCGTCTGTCATGGAACGAGGTCCGAACGCGCGCCAAGGCCTTCGCCGACGAATGGCGCGACGCCGCCTACGAGAAGGGTGAGACGCAGTCGTTTTATAACGAATTCTTCCAGATCTTCGGCGTGCGACGACGCAGCGTTGCGCGCTACGAAGAGCACGTGAAGAAGTTGAACAACAGTCAAGGCTTCATCGACCTGTTCTGGCCGGGCGTACTGATCGTCGAACAGAAGAGCGCCGGGCGTGACCTCGATAGTGCCTATGAGCAGGCAGGTGCCTATTTTGACTCCCTACCCGAGCACGAAAAACCCCGCTACATCCTGGTCAGCGACTTTCAGCACTTCACGCTTCGAGATCTCGACGAACAGGAGACCGTCTCCTTCGAACTCGGTGAACTTCACAAGCGCGTAGAGGCCTTCGGCTTCATCATGGGCGTGCAGCGCAAGACTTTCCGGGATCAGGACCCGGTCAACATTAGGGCGGCCGAACTGGTTGGAAAGTTGCACGATGCGCTCGATTCAGTCGGATACAAAGGGCAGGATCTCGAACGGTTTCTCGTTCGGATCGTCTTCTGCCTCTTCGCCGACGACACCGGGATCTTCGAAACGCGCGATCAGTTCAGTGATTTTGTCGAGACGCGGACGAGTGAGGACGGCTCCGACCTGGGCGCACTCATGACCGAACTGTTCCAAGTGCTCGACACGCTGGAGAGCGAACGCATTTCGACGCGGGACGAAGACCTCTTGCGGTTCCCCTTCGTCAACGGCAGGCTCTTCGAAGGGACACTGCGCATACCCGCCTTCGACACCGCCATGCGTGGCTTGGTGCTGGAAGCGTGCAAATTCAACTGGTCGGACATCTCGCCAGCGATATTCGGGGCCTTGTTCCAGTCTGTTATGGATCCGGACGAGCGCAGAGCCCAGGGGGCGCACTACACCACCGAGAAGAACATCCTAAAAGTAATCGAACCGCTGTTTATGGACGACCTGCGGGCGGAGTTCGTGCGGTTGAAGGCCCGCAGGGACAGCAGACGGGTCCACGAACTCCGACGGTTCCAGCGCAGCCTGAGTAACTTAAGGTTCTTCGACCCGGCCTGCGGGTGCGGGAACTTTCTGATTATCGCATATAGGGAACTACGCCTGCTCGAAATCGAAGTAATGCGGGAGATCCGGGCGTCCACTGGCGACACCGGACAAGAAGCGCTGGACGTGGAATGGCTTTCGGTGGTGAACGTGGACCAGTTCTACGGCATCGAGCTGGGGGAGTTCTCCGCCCGCATCGCTGAGACGGCGCTGTGGATGATGGACCACATCATGAACAACCGGCTGAGCCTCGAGTTCGGCCGGACCTATACGCGCATCCCCTTGAGCACGTCGCCCCATATCGTCAAGGGGGACGCGCTCGAGACCGACTGGTCTGCCCTGCTACCACCGGAGGAGTGCGCATTCGTCTTCGGCAACCCACCCTTCGTGGGGGCGAAGTTCCAATCAACCGAAAAGCGCGAGCAGGTAAGACGGATCGCTTCGCTCGGCAAATCCGGCGGCACCCTCGACTACGTAACCGCTTGGTTCATCAAGGCCGGGGAATACGTTCAGGCAGGCAAGGCCCGCATCGGCTTCGTTTCGACCAACTCGATCACACAGGGCGAGCAGGTGGCGCAGCTCTGGCCGATCCTATTCGAACGCGGCAAACTGGAGATTGCTTTCGCGCACCGCACCTTCGCGTGGGGATCCGACGCGCGAGGCAAGGCCCACGTCCACGTCGTGATCATCGGTCTCGACCGACGGGAAGCCTTACGGTCCGAAAAGCGACTTTTCAGCTACCCGGACATCAACGGCGACCCCGAGGAGACGCAGCACGGAATGCTTTCGCCTTACCTCTTCGACGCAGGAGGATTGGTGAACCCGCATCTGATGGTACGGGAGGAGAGCAGGCCAGTCAACGGGATGCCGCAACTGATTGTCGGTTCGCAACCCATTGATAACGGTAACTACATTTTTGGTGATGACGAACGCAAAAAGTTCCTCGAGGCGGAACCGAATGCGGTGGGATTCCTTCATCCCTTTGTTGGCGCGCGAGAGCATCTTCATGGCGTTCAACGTTGGATATTGGCATTACAACAAGCATCACCCATGACATTGAGGGGACTACCCCTTGTGCGAGAACGAATGACATCTGTTCGCGAATTTCGGTCAGAGAGTAAGAGGAAGAGTACGTTGGCTATCGCTGGTTTTCCAACACGATACAACTTAGAAGTGATTCCAACATCACCGTTTCTTGTCATCCCCAGGGTAAGTTCAGAGCGCCGCGAGTTTTTACCAATAGGTTGGATGAAACCACCAACGATCCCGAGCGATGCGGTTTTAGTGCTTGAAAACGCTTCTCTGTCCGAATTCGCACTGCTAACCTCTTCTATGCACATGGCCTGGCTTCGTCACGTAGGTGGCCGGCTCAAGAGTGATTATCGCTATTCCATCGGCCTCGTATACAACACTTTTCCCATGCCTGATGAAGGAACGGATTTACAAAACCTGAACCCGTTGGCGCAAGCCGTGCTCGACGCCCGCACCGCCCATCTGGACGCAACCCTGGCTGACCTGTACGATCCGGACCTGATGCCGTCCGATCTGCGCAAGGCACATCAAGCTCTCGATCGCGCCGTGGACAGGCTTTACCGTCCAAGGAGATTTGCCTCTGAACGGGAGCGGGTTGAGCATCTGTTTGTGCTGTATGAGAGGATGTGTTCGCCGCTTGATTTGAAGAACCGCTGATCGGACGTAAGATACATCTGATTCCAAACGCCAATTTTAACCATCTCGAATTTCGGGACTACTACATTCGTTGTAAACCGCGACTAATACAATCAGGGGTTGTTTCAGGATATAACGCAATATGGAGTGTAGAACACATGAAACCGGGGAACATCAGTGACAGTTTGATATGCTATTTGAAAACGGAGACGGCAAAACTTTTAAAGGATAACACATATGGACGCATTCCTTGCTATCACAGATGCCCGGATAAAGACTACTTGCCTTACATACATATGAAACTTTGGACAACATTGGAATTAAGAGACAAAGATGCTATTAGCATAGTTTCGTTGTATGACGAGTATAAAGAGATGGAAAATTCAAGACTGAAGTGGGTATACTTCAACTACATTGTGATACTCCTTAATAGTATGATGGACCCTCCGAAAATGTCTGGTAAAAACCCCATTACCAAAGAACGCATTACCCGACATCCCCTTACGTTGAAACAGATTCCTTTGGTTTTAGAAAAAGAATCGTTTGGAAAAGAAAAAACCAAAAGAGTCGAAGATAAAATCAACGAGATAGAAACCGCGTGGAATCCTTACAAGAAATGGCGCAATGAAAAGGTGGTTCATACAGATCTTTCTTCAACAATACTACAAGACAAAATCAACCTTTATACTACATTCTTTGGTTCATATTCGTGGATGGGCGAAAAAGAACCTGGAGACACAAGGGCCTTAGGATACAAGCAACATTACAAGGAATTAGATAACCACTTGGATATACTGAAACAGGAGAATGGAACAGGGATATTTGACCACGACATAAAACGCATTGAAAACCATAAGAAATGGATGGTTGAGAACGTCTATGATCCTGTTTCCGATAAGCATCAGGAACTTTACGACATCGGTGATACCTATGACGAAATAAACAAAACAATATCAGAGGTAATAGACCTGATTTCTGATTTGTTGAATGACGTTGGGAAGTTGTGCAAAGAACGTTACGGAAAAGTCTTTACACCAGCCTAAAATGAAGGCTACCGATGCGTAAGAAACGGCCACACCGTGAACCATGTGTAAACGGTCCATTGGCCAGTTGATCAGAGGTTTCCTATCTCTTAATCCAGTTTCTTCCGCCCCACCAGGAGCAGGTTCGCCGGCAGTTTCTCCAACGGCGCATCGCGCTCCCAGTCCTGACGCCCGTCTCCGTATTCCTTCATGGCCGTGAGTTCGCATCCGACATCCAGCATGGCGCGGACCATGTCCGATACCGTCCAGTGGAATTCGTAACTCGGAAGCGATCCCTGATAACCTGAAAGATCCTCGGACCGGTCGTAGGTAAGGGGACCATGGTCGAAGTAGTGGTATTCCTGCGTCATCGGACCAGCCGAATGTTTCCAGATCCGGCGGAAGGGATGGTACTCGTTGACCATGAAGAGGCCGCCGGGTTTGAGTATCCGAATGGCTTCTCCGTAGTAACGATTCAGGTCGGACACCCACACGGCGACGTGGCCGCCCGTATAC
>JAPPBT010000038.1 GCA_026702745.1 Gemmatimonadota bacterium | reverse complement strand
CGGTGAACTGGGCTTGATCCACGAAGACCTCTATCACGATTCCCACAACACGCTCTCCGATTTCATCACCCGGATCAACGGGTACACCACGGTGGACGCGGGGGAGCGGATCCAGGCAGGACAACGCGTGGGACGGCTGCGCCTGGTGTTTTCTCCCCTCGGCATGGCATGGAAGTGCTACATCGTCAAAAGGGGATACCGCGACGGTTTCCCTGGCCTTCTCTTCAGCCTGTGCATGGGGATCTATGCCTTCCTGAGACTGGTAAAGGTCTGGCACGGCGAGACCGGGACGGAGGAGCGCACGGAGAAACCGGCGAGGCCCACCGCGTGACGGCCGGTTCGGACGGAATCATGGCACAGCGCGATCGTTGCACTATCGTGATCCCGACATGGAACGCGGGTTTTCTGGTCGAGCGGTGCCTGCGTTCACTGAAAGACCACGGGGAAGCGGAACGGGCGGAGATCGTGGTGGTGGACGACGGAGGCACGGACGACACGGCCGAAAGGACGTGGGCAGCCTGTCCGGACGCGGTCCTGGTCCGGCACGACGGGAACCGGGGGTTCGCCGCGGCCTGCAACACGGGGGTGTCGCGGGCTTCGCGCGACGTCGTGGTCCTGCTCAACAACGATGTCGTCGTGACCGGCCCCTTCCTGGATCCCCTCCTTTCCCATTTCCGTGACGAGCGGGTGTTCGCCGTCAATCCCCGGGTCTACCAGGCCGGGGACGGGCGTCCTGGCGGCGGTCTCGTGCGGGGGGTCATGCACTGCGGACTGCTCAGATTGAGGTGGGCGGAACGGGAGTTCCTGCGAGAAGGCCGTGCACTCACCCTCTACGCCAACGGGGCCGCCATGGCGGTATCCCGGTCGAAGTACCTGGCCCTGGGTGGTTTTGACACGTTGTACGCCCCGTTCTATTCGGAAGACCTGGACCTGTCCTACCGCGCGTACCAGCGGGGATGGACCGTGCTCTACGAACCGGAGAGCCGGCTCACCCACGAACACGGCGCGACGATCGGCGCGCGGCACGACCGGGGCCTAGTCGAACGCGTGAGCACGAGAAACCGGATCCTCTTCGTGTGGCGCAACGTGCGGGACCGCAGGTACCTGGCGTCGCACGCATTCTGGATGATGGCCCGCTCCCTGGGCGCGGTACTGAAAGGCGACCTGAACTTTCCGCGTGCGCTGTTGGACGCGGCGCGCCACTCGGATGCGGTGAGGACGCGGCGTCGGTCCGATCCCGAACCCGTCGTATCCGACCGCGAGATCCTGGGATCGACGTCCGGGTGGGCGGATCGCGAAAAACCCTAGAGGTCTTATGGACGCTCCGGAAGTAAGCCGTATCCTCGTTACCCGTTTGCGCTTCATCGGCGACGTGGTGCTTACCACGCCGGTGATCCGGGCGTTGAAGCGGCACTACGGGGAAGCGGAACTCTACTATCTCGCGGAGGCGGGACCCGCGGCGGTCCTCGCCCGAAACCCTTACCTGGAAGAGGTGATCGCCCTGCCGGACGAACTCCTGCCGGGCCGTTCCGCGCTCACCCGCTGCGGGAAACAGCTGCGCTTCCTCCGTGCCCTGCGAAAGCGTCGTTTCGACCTGGTGATCGATCTCTTCGGCAATCCGCGCAGCGCGCTGCTGACCCTGGCCACGGGCGCCCGGTACCGGGTCGGTTATGACGTGCGGGGAAGGGGCGCGGTGTACAACGTCAAGATCAGGCGGTCGGATTCGCTCCGGGTGGTGGATGCCTACCTGGACGCCGTCCGGACGATCGGTGTTCCCGTGGAGGACGACCGCACGGAGGTCCACTTCTCCGCCGAAGACGCGGCGTGGGCCGATTCCTGGCTCGCGGAGCGGGGCGTGGACGGCGACCGCCGGATCGTCGCGCTGAACCCCGGCGCGAGCTGGCCGGCCAAGACGTGGAGCGCGGGCCGATTCACCGAGCTGGCCCGCCGGATGATCGAAGCGCTGGACCTCCGGGTAGTGCTGGTCGCGGGTCCGGGGCAGCGGGAGGCCATGGTGGGGTTGGCCGACCTGGCGGGCCACGACTGTCCCGTCGTGGAAACCGCTTCGCTGACCCGGTTGGCCGCGTTGATCCGGCGGTGCGATCTCTTCGTGTCAAACGACTGCGGGCCCATGCATATCGCCGCGGCCGTGGGCACGCCTACGATCGGCCTTTTCGGTCCGAGCAACCCGCGGATCTGGTTTCCCTATTCGAAGGCCGATGGGCACATCGCCCTGGAAGCCGGTACGGACGACTGCTGCGGCCGTGATTTCTGCGTCCGGTCGGTCCCCTGCATCGAATCGATATCCGCAAACCGTGTACTGGAGGCCGCGGAATCCGTTCTGAGCGAGACCTCCAGCCGTCCGGCGGAGTAGGCCTATGACCGAAGATCCCCGGCGCATACTGGTCATCAAACTGCGGGCCACCGGAGACGTGGTCCTGGCGACACCCGTCATAGAGAACCTGAAGCGGCGTTTCCCGCGGGCCCGCCTCTCCTTCCTGACGGAGGAGGCGTCCGCGGACGTCCTGCGGTGGAATCCCCAGCTGGACGAACTCATCGTGCTGCCCCTGCGCCGGTGGGGAAGCCTGGGTATACGCGGTTCCTGGCGCGAACAGGTACGATTCTACCGCAACCTGCGCCACAAACGCTTCGATCTCGCGATCGACCTCTTCGGCAATCCCCGCAGCGCCCTGCTGACCCTGCTGACCGGGGCGCCGGAACGGGTCGGTTACGCCTTCCGGGTGCGCCGCCGTGCCTACACCACCGTGGTCATGCCCCCAGACCGGCCACAGCACGAGGTCCTGTTCCACATGCAAGCCCTGGAAGCGCTGCACATCCCGGTGACCACCGACCGGCCGAGCGTCGCCATACCCGGGACGGCCGAAGTAAAGGCGGAACGGTGGCTGCGCGAACATACCCCGGACGCCCGTGCGTTGATCGGATTGAACCCGGGCGGAGGATGGGCCATCAAGCGCTGGCCGCCTGAATCATTCGGCCGCCTGGCAGACGCCCTGATCGATGAATACGGCGTGGACGTCCTGATCCTGCGGGGTCCGGGGGAGGAAGAACTCGTCGCGCGGATGACCGGCGCCATGGGCAACCGCCCCCTGGTGCTCCCGGAGACGACGCTGGCCGAACTCGGCGCATTCCTTAAACGCTGCGGCCTGCTGGTCAGCAACGACAGCGCGCCGATGCACATGGCCGCGGCGCTGAACGTTCCTACCGTCGGCATCTTCGGTCCCACCGACCCCCGTGCCCAGGGGCCCTGGGGCGATGGGCACGGCGTAGTGCGGAAGGAAAGCGTCGACTGTCTCGGCTGCAACCGGACCAGGTGTCCGATCGGCAACATCTGCATGACGACGCTGGAACCCGGGGAGCTGCTGGAGAAGATACGCGCGTATATTCCGGTCGGCATAGTCGGAACTTGACACCACACCATCCGAATGTTATATTTAACTACTTTGGAACATTTACGTTAATCGCCGCTTGAGGGACCAGACAGAAGGTTGTTATTTGCGGAAAGACATCATAGTTGAGACGGCCACGCACGAAACGCGCATCGCGATGCTCGAGGACAACCATCTCGTCGAGCTGCTGGTCGAACGCCCGGAACACGAGCGCGTGGTCGGGAACATCTGCAAGGGCGTAGTGACGGCGGTCATACCGAGCATTCAGGCGGCCTTTGTGGATATCGGCATGGACAAGGCGGCCTTCCTGCAGGCATCGGATGTGACCGGTGGGGCCGACTGGATCGATTTCGACGACGACGACGACAAGCAGGATTCCGGATCCGGACGGAGCAGGGACCGGGATTACCAGATCCAGGAGATGGTCAAGGAAGGCCAGGAGATCGTCGTCCAGATCACGAAGGAGTCCATCGGCACCAAGGGACCGCGGGTCACCTCCCAGATTTCCCTGCCGGGCCGGTTTCTCGTGCTGGTGCCCCATGCCAACTACGTCGGCGTTTCCCGACGTATCGACGACTGGAGTGAGAAGCGCAGGCTGAGGGACCTGGCCAGGAAACTCAAGGACGACGACTTCGGGGTCATCGTGCGGACCGCCGCCCTGGGCAAGTCGGACTCCGAGCTGAAGAACGACCTGAAGGCGCTGACCCGGATTTGGCGGACTATAGAAAAGCAGGTCGGAAAGACGCCGGCGCCCGCCATGATCCACAAGGACGTCGAAATGACGTCCGGGATGATACGCGATCTGTTCACGCCCGACATCGACAGCGTGATCATCGACTCGAAGACGGTATACAAGGAGATCCTGGCCTATCTCAAGGGTGTGGCCCCCCAGCTTCGCGAGCGCGTCCACATGTACGACGGTACGGCGCCGGTGTTCGACGCCTACGGGATCGAGAACGAGATCGGTAAGGCGCTGCACCGTAAAGTATGGCTGAAGAATGGCGGCTACATCCTCATCGAACCGACCGAAGCGCTGGTGACGATCGACGTGAATTCGGGACGGTACGCGGGGTCCAGGGGACACGAGGAAACCGTGTTCCAGACCAACCTGGAAGCGTGCGCAGAGGTGGCGCGGCAGCTTCGGCTCAGGGATATCGGGGGCATCATCGTCATTGATTTTATTGACATGGAAGACCGCGGGAACCGGCGGCAGGTGCACCAGGAAATGGAGAAGGCCATGTCCCACGACCGCGCGCGGACTCGCATGTCCAAGGAGATCAGCGAATTCGGGCTCATCGAGATGACCCGCCAGCGGATCCGCCCCAGCCTGCTGTTCACCTTCAGCGAGGCGTGCCCGGTGTGCGACGGGACTGGCCGCATCATGTCGCGCATTACCATGGTCACCCAGATCGGCCGGTGGCTGAAGCGGGCCAAGCCCGGCCTGAGAGAACGGAAGCTCAAGCTCAAGGTACATCCCACCGTTGCGTTGAGTCTGCATGAAAACGGCCGGGAGAAACTGGTGAATCTGCAGGACGAGTACAAGATGCAACTACAGGTCGAGGAAGACCCGTTCCTGCACGTGGAAGAGTTCCGCGTGTTCTCGGGCAAACGGGACCTGGACGTGACCGACGAGTTCAAGTAAGCGGACCACCGGACCAGACGGACCACCGGACCAAACGGACAAGGAGCGAAATAGATGTACGCTGTTATCAGATCCGGCGATCAGCAGTTCAGTGTCAATGAGGGAGATACGATCCAGGTCGAGAAGATCGCCGCCGAAGTGGGCGACGAGATCACCATCGACCAGGTGCTCCTCCTGGGCGGCGGAGAGACACTGGTCGGCACGCCGACGGTGGCCGGGGCCACCGTGACGGCCAAGGTTACCGAACAAGGCCGCCACCCCAAGATCGTAGTCTTCAAGATGAAACGCCGGAAGAACTACCGCCGGAAGAGAGGGCACAGGCAGCCGTATACCGCGCTCGAAATCACCGGAATCAACTACGACCCAAGCGCATCCAACTGATCGAAAGGATTTACGCAGATGGCCCACAAGAAAGGTGTAGGAAGTTCTCGCAACGGGAGAGACAGCAACCCCAAGTTTCTCGGCGTCAAGACCGGCGACGGCATGCGCGTCCGGGCCGGCAATATCATCGTCCGGCAGCGGGGAACGCGGATTCTGCCCGGTAACAACGTAGGGCGCGGCAACGACGACACCCTCTTCGCATTGACGGACGGCATCGTCCAGTTCCGCCGGTTTGGGAAGAAGCGCACGCAGGTCCATATCGCCGACGGGTGACCCCATGGCGATCGACGACGACGCCGTCGTTCGGAAGGCGAAAACCGGGATCTCCGGTTTCCTCGAGGAGCAGTACCGCCGCGGGCTGATCGACGAAGGGCTCTACGAACAGGCCCGTCTGAACGTGCTTCCGAATCTTCGCCGCTGGTTGACCGACCCCCACATCAACCGGTTGTCCCCCCGCCTCGGCGACGGGCTGAGAAGCGCCGTCGAAGCGGCCAGGTGGGACGAACTGGTCGAAGCCTTCGTGGACGAGATCAAGTTCGGCACGGCGGGTATACGCGGCAGAGCCGCCATGTCGGACGAAGAACTGCTGATCCTCGCCCGGGACGGCATGGACGCCCCCATCCTCAAGGGGCCGAATACCCTCAATAACATCGTTCTCCTGCTGAAGTCCGCGGGCGTCGCGAAGTACGCGACCGCCCATGGACTCCGGTCCATCGTCATCGGCTATGACAGCCGGGTGGCGGGCCAGGATTTCGCCCGGCTGGTATCCGGGGTGTTCCTCGCGGAGGGGCTGAAAGTCTACCTCTTCGACGAAGCCTGTCCGTACCCGGAAATGACCTTCGCCATACCTACGCTGGGTGCCGATATGGGCATCCTGATCTCGGCGAGCCATAACGACCGTAGATACAACGGCTACAAGCTCTCCGCCGGGACGGGATCGCAGTTTTCTCCCCGGGAACGATCGGTCATCTACAACGACTACATCCGGAAAACGACCCCGGCCCAGGTCGCGCTCCTGGGCTTCGATGACGCCGGGGTCGATCCGGGGCACCCCGAAGACCCTCGTCGTGACGGAAACAGGCTCGTGTTCCTGGGCGGCGCCGCGCCCCTGGCCGGATTCGACTATCTAGGCCGTCCCCTCATAGATATCCACGGGATGTACCAGGACCAGATCCGGGGATTCATTTCCGATGTCGCGATGATGAAGTCGTGGGCGCCCTCCATTGGAATCGGGTACTGCGCGTTTCACGGGGCCGGACGAAAGGCCGTGCCCCGGCTGCTGAGTGATTTCGGTTTCACCCGGGTGGACACGGTAACCCGCCACCGGTTGAACGAGCTCAACGGGCTCTTCCCCGCCTTTCAGGACCATCCCGAACAACAACCGGACCCGGGTGATCCCACGGCGTCCGATATCGCCGTCGACGCCTTCGTCGAACAGTACGGCGCGGATGCCATGGAAGCGCTCGAACTGATGATCGGGACCGACCCGGACGCCGACCGGGCGGGGCTCGTGGTCAAGGTCCCCCGGGCCTGCCGGAAATACCACGACAACCGGTCCCATGTGCTGCTGTCGGCCGACGACGCATGGTCTCTGCTGCTCTGGTACCGCCTGTCGCAGGGTGCCGGGAGTACGAAGGCATTTCACCCGCGGCCGGAGGAGTCGTTCATCGTGCTTTCCCACATCACGACTGACGCACTGGTACGGCTCGCACGGAAACACGGCGTCGGCGTCGTAAAGACCTGGGTCGGGTTCGGCCTGATCGCCAACGCGGTGGAACGGGTGTGGTCGGGCGACAACCTATCGGATCCCCGGTTCAAAGATATCGTCTATCAGACCGTGGATATGGAGGGCATGCCCCGACGCTGCAACGTGGGCTGCCTGGAGCAGAGCAACGGGTTCAGTATCCTGGGAGGACCGCCCGCCACGGCCGCGGCCATGGGAAGCAACGGCCACGTGCGTGACAAGGACGGTGTCTTCGCCGCGATCCTGCTCGCCGAAGTGGCGGCCTATGCCGCATCCCTTGGGACGACGGTATACGAACTGATCGACGAACAGATTTACCTGGATCCCGATATCGGGTATTTCGCTACCGACGTCGTTCCGGTCCCGCGTTGGGGAGAATTCAAGGGATTGGAAGGGCTGACGCGGAAGATCGGCATCCTGAGACGATGCGCGGAGCTGGGACAACGCGTGCGGGACGGCGAGTCCCTTTCGCTGGACGGTCTCCCGGTGCGGTCATCGGAGACCTTCGTGGCGGGCAAGTACGCGGATGCGCACCAGTGGCCGGACTTTCCAGACGAGGGCATTCGGTTTTATTTCGACGAGGAAAGACTCAACTACCTGACCGTACGGCCGTCGGGTACGTCGCAGTGCCTCAGGTTTCACATCCAGTTGAATGCGGAGAATCTGTCGCGAAGCGGGCTGGCGCGACAGAAATACGAGACCAGGATGCGTGCACGGAAGATCATCCACGCGATGCGCGACCTGATCTTGTAGCGTGCTATATGGCGAAGAAATCCCGCAGGTTGTTCTCGATTTCCGCGTCTTCGCGCAGACGGGTAAGCCACTCCTGGTACAGTTGATTCTGCTTCTGGATCAGCAACTGCCGTTTCAGGGTTTCCTTCACCATCTCGTAGGTCGTTTCATCGACCGGATCCCTGGACTCCAGCTGGATGAGGTAATAGCCCCGTTCCCCTTCGACCACTTCGCTGAGTTCGCCAGTCTCCGACAGCTGGAAAGCTCCCTTGATGAAATTCAGATCCTGCCCGATGCGAGGGATGAATGCCTGTTGCCGGGTGATGGGATCCGTGGTGGCGACCCGGTCCGCCATTTCGCCGCTTAACGCGTCCAGGTTGCCGCCGGCGAGGCTAGATCGGACCTCTTCGCCGCGGAGCCTGGCCTGTTCCATTTTACGGTTCCGTACGAGTATCGACCGGATGCGCAGTTCCACCTCCTCCAGGGGCAGTACGCCCGCCGGCTTTTCACCGGCGTTTTCAAGGACATAGAAACCGCTGGTGCTCTCCAGTACCTCTCCGATATCACCGGGTTCGGATGCGAAGGCGAAAGACGACGCGCCGACCAGGTACCCGATGCCGGGGATGAACCCGTCGGGGCGGTCGGCGAAAAACCCGGTGGATTCGACCTGGAGAGAATCCGGCATCGAGCCGGCAGAGCGGACTGCATCCTCCAGGCCGCTTTCGACGGCACGGGCCTGCAGCTGTCTCGCCTGGTCGTTCAGCGCGCCCAGGGTCTGCTGTCCAGTCATGGTCCTCAGAAGTATATGGCGCGCACGGACCTGTTCCTCGCCGTCCCTGACTGCGGACTCTTCCACCTTGATGATGTGCCAGCCGTACTCCGTCTTCACGGGTTTCGAAATGGAGCCGGGCGGCGTTTCAAAGGCGGCTGCTTCGAATTCCGGGACCATGTCGTTTCGGCCGAAGAAACCCAGGTTTCCTCCCTCGGAGGCGTTGGATGTGTCTTCGGAGAAGTCCCTGGCAAGGTTTTCGAAATCGGCGCCGTTGACAAGCTGGTCGTAGAGCTCGTCGATCTGTCGCTCGACACGCAGGGAATCGGCCACACTCGGCTGCTTCGGAATCATGACGTAGGAAAGTGAAACCCGGTCGACCTCCAGGAACGCTTCGGGATGCTCCGAATAGTACGCGGCGACATCTTCATCGCTGATCGATTCCGGTTCCACGTCCTGGTCTTCCGGATCGAACAGGAGGTACTTCGCCGTAAGCCGCTCGTTCTGATTCACGAAGGCCTGCCGGACTTCCAGGTCCGTAACGCGGGCGCCCGATACCACGCGGTTGACGAGTTTTTGCCGGGGCAGCAGCATGCGGTACTGGTCTTCGAGAAACGTCCAGCCTTCGACCGCAGGATCGTTCAGCGCCTGGAGGTACTTGGTCTGGTCGAATTCGCCGTCCGTCTGAAACATTTCCTGCTGCCGGATGTATTCCGGCGGATTCGTGCGGATCGCCTCCAGGATTTCGGCGTCGGTTACGCTGATGCCCTGCTGACCGATGCTCTGTTCGAGCAACGTGAGGTTGACCCGACGGTCCCATACTTCGTTGATGATTTCGCGGCGCCGGAATTCGTCCACGCTGCCGCCCTGCTGCTGGCGGTCGATTTCCTGCTGGCGTTCCACTTCAAATCGCATTTCCTCGTAGGATACCGATTCGCCGTTGATCGAACCCACGGCATTCTGCCCGCCCGGTCCCCTGCCGGTCATGTCGGCGCCCCATTCCAGGCCGATCAGTCCCACGAAGGCTATGACCAGGATGATCATGACGACGTGGGTCCGTTCTCTCAATAGTTTCATCAAGGCCATCTTGCCAGTGCTCCTTACGGACTTGCGGCGTTCGAACCGGCCGCCTGATTCCGGACAATGCTGAAAAGACACGTAAATATAAAGGACCGGTCATTCGTCGGCAACTCATTTGTCCTGAGGCGGGCCGGCGGGGGGGCAAAAGATGCTTGACAGTCCTTGCCGCTTCGCCTATTATTGCCTGCGCACTTCGACCGACAAGCGGACCGGCCGTGCTGTTTTCATAGCGATGACCTCAAGGAGTAAGCCTGATGAAGAGCGGTATTCACCCGGAATACAAAGAAATCACGGTATCCTGCGCCTGTGGCAATACATTCCAGACACGCTCGACGATCGCAACGATCCACGTGGAGATCTGTTCGGCGTGCCATCCCTTCTATACCGGGAAGCAGAAGATGGTCGACAGTGCGGGCCGCGTGGAACGCTTCAACAGGAAGTACGGAATAAACGAGTAATCCTCAGGCCGACGTCGCCCGATCCTTCCGGGCCCGATGGCCAGGCTTGCCGCGACCTTCGGTTGCGCCGCTCCCCTTTCCTATTCCATGCCTCCATGTTACTCCATCAACTCGAAAACATCGTCAGGCGCTTCGAGTCCCTCGACCGTCAACTGGCGGACCCTTCCGTAACCACCAATCCGCAGAAAATGCGCGAAATCGGGCGGGCGTACCGGGAACTGACCCCGGTCGTCGACCGGTACCGCGTGTACCGGAAAGTCCTGGATGACCTCGAGTCGGCCCGGTCGGTGCTGCAGGAGTCCGCGGCTGATCCGGACATGGCCGAACTCGCCCGGGACGAGGTGGAAAGCCTCGACAGGGAACGGACGGCCATGGAGGAGGAGCTCACGCGGATGATCGTACCCAGGGATCCCGAAGACGAGCGCAATATCATTTGCGAGATCCGCGCGGGTACGGGAGGCGACGAGGCGGCGATCTTCGCCGGAGAGTTGTTCCGCATGTACAGCCGGTACGCGGACAGCCGCGGATGGAAGACGGAGACCCTGAATTCCAACGGGGCGGAAAGGGGCGGCGTCAAGGAGGTCTTCTTCCAGATCGAGGGCAAGGGGGTCTACGGCAGACTGAAAAACGAAAGCGGCGTCCATCGCGTGCAACGGGTCCCCGTAACGGAAACACAGGGGCGGGTACACACCTCCGCTGCCTCGGTGGTCATTCTTCCCGAAGCGGAGGAAGTCGAAGTGGAAATCGACGAGAAGAAAGACCTGGTCTTCGACGTGTTCCGTTCCTCCGGCCCGGGCGGCCAGAGCGTGAATACGACCGATTCGGCGGTGCGCATTACCCATGTGCCGACCGGCCTGGTCGTCTCGTGCCAGGACGAGAAGTCGCAGCACAAGAACAAGGCCAAGGCCATGAAGGTGTTGCGCGCCCGACTGCTGGATATGGCCCGACAGGAGCAGGAAGCGGAGATGGCGAGCAGCCGCAGGTCCCAGGTGAGGTCGGGAGACCGAAGCGAGAAGATCCGGACCTACAACTTCCCGCAGGGAAGAGTCACGGACCATCGCATCGGTCTGACGCTGTACAAGATCGACCAGGTCCTCGAAGGGGACATCGACGAGATCGTGGAGTCCCTGGCGGAGGCGGACCGGGCGGAGAAAATGGCCCAGTTGACGTCTGAATGACGCAGGCTACCCAGGGCACCCAGGGCACCCAGGGCACCCAGGGCACCCAGGCCACCCAGGGCACCCAGGCCACCGGATGCGATCCATGAACGAATTCGACTGTCCCACCGCAACGACCGTGCTCCAGGCGGTTGACTGGGCGGCCCGGAAACTGGACGGCCGGCCGGATCACAACGGCCCGGCTGTTCAGGTCAACCCGGCTGATCACGACGGCCAGGTGGATCACGGCTTCCCGGTGGAGCACCGTGGCCCGGTGAAGCACAGCGGCCGTGTCGAATCGGAACTGCTGCTCGGCGAAGTATGCGCAACGAGCCGCCTCGATCTGTACCTGGATCACGACCGACGGCTCGATCCGCTGGAATCTTCGCGGTTTTCGGCGCTGGTCGGCCGGAGAATGCGCGGGGAACCGGTCCAGTATATCACGGGCCGTACGGAATTCTACGGTCGCGGGTTCGAGGTTTCGCCCGCCGTGCTGATACCCCGGCCCGAGACCGAAGGACTCGTCGACCACGTGCGCCCCTACCTGGATGGGTTGCACCGTGAGCGGACCGGGAGTCCGGCCGTGCGCTTTGCGGACATCGGCACGGGCTCGGGGGTACTGGCGGTCACGCTCGCCCTGGAGTGCCCGTTCGCGCAGGGGGACGCTACAGATGTTTCCCCGAGGGCCCTGGAGGTCGCCCGCAGGAATGCCGAAAACCTGCTGGAGGACCGTCACAGCCGGATCACCTTTATGCAGGGATCGCTGCTGGCGCCTCTCGATACGCTTGCGCCGCACGCCCTGGACCTGATCGTGGCCAACCCGCCCTACGTCACTTCCCGGGAAATGGACGGCCTGCCGGAGGAGGTGCGAGGGTACGAACCCCGGTTGGCGCTCCACGGCGGAGAAGACGGGCTGGAATGTCATCGCGCGCTTATCGATCAGGCCCCGAAGTACCTGAATGAAGGCGGGATGCTCGCCCTGGAGATCGGCGCGGGGCAGTCCGCCGCGGTGACTCGCTTGGTGACGGATCGCCGCGCCTATGGAAACGTGGAGATCGTGAAGGACTACAACGGCCTGGACCGCATCGTGTCCGCCATTTACGTCGGATAAGCCCGGCATCACCGACCGGAAGGTGCAAAATGCTCAATAACCACCGCATCATGATACTCGGAACAGGAAACATGGGATCCTGCCTGCTCGGCGGCATACGCAGAGCGAATCTCGTTCCCCCGGACCAGATCGTGATTACCGGTCTGCGGTCCGACCATCTGAAGGAACTGGCGGATCAGTGGGAAGTACGGTGGACCACCGACAACCGGGAAGCGATCAGTGAAGCGGATATCGTCATGATTTGTCTCAAGCCCCAGGCCATCGAGCGCGTGGTGGACCAGGTGCGGGACCTGCTGCGTCCCGACCAACTGCTGATCACGATCGCGGCGGGGGTGACGACTTCCGGGATCACCGATATGATTCGCACCGAGAATCCCGTCGTGCGCGTGATGCCGAACATCGCCTCGCTGGTGGACGAAGGGGCCGCCGCCATTTCACCGGGCAGGTACGCCGGCGAAGAACACAAGCAGATGGCCGCCCGGATCTTCCAGGCCGTGGGGCGGGTCGTGTTCGTGAACGAACATCTTCTGGACGCCGTAACCGGGCTCAGCGGCAGCGGCCCCGCCTACATATATATGGTCATCGAAGCGCTGTCCGACGGCGGCGTTAAAATGGGCCTGCCCAGGGACGTCGCCCTGGACCTCGCGGCCCAGACCGTACTCGGCGCCGCGCGGCTGATTCAGGAGACCGGCAAGCATCCCGCGGTATTGCGCGACCAGGTCCTGACGCCGGGCGGCACGACCATCGCGGCGGTCCACGACCTGGAGATCCGCGGCTTGCGCAGCATGCTGATCAGCGCGGTCGAAACCGCCACCCAGCGATCGAGGGAACTCAGGGACGGCAAGTAGACCCGCCCCGGGTTTACAGACAACGCAGGCCGGATGCCGCCGGCCTGTCTGCCGCACGACGCACCGATTCGGTAAGACCCACCGGTTTTTTCAAAATTTTTATCATACAGGATTGCCTAACCCGCGCAGCGGCCGGAAGAAACCGCGCCGCGACGGTCTTTCCGCGTTTAAGACGCCATATAGTGTCATTTCGCAGCCATTTCGTGGTATATGGTGTCAACGTATGATGTGTATCAACATCTATATAGTCTTTTGGACACTTGGAGTTACGGAGTTTTCCTTATCCATAGGTAAAGAAAACCGATGTAAGTCCAATTTTTATTTTGACAATATGGGGGGCACAATGTAGTATAGTGGGAAGAAGTGGGACAAAGTGGGTCACCGAACATCCTAACTGCCAAACACTTGTATAGTATTCTTAAATGATCACCTCACGTTAGGGTGTTTACTCCTTAGTATTACAAGGAGATGACGGATGGTCAACTTCCTGGGATCATACACGCACACCGTGGATCACAAAGGACGGGTGAATGTTCCTGTGAAGTTCCGCAAGCACATCCGGACCGACGAGGACGACACGCTGATCATCACGCGGGGACTCGACGGATGCCTTTTCGTATATCCGATCGACGAGTGGGAACAGATCGACACCCGATTGCGCGAACTGCCCATCACGAAGCAGAACACGCGGGTTTTTATCAGGATGCTCTCGTCGGAGGCCGTGGCGGTATCCATGGACAAGCAGGGGCGCATCGCGCTTCCCCGGCAACTGATCGAACGTGCCGACATCGAGTCCGAGGTGCTGATCGTCGGTACGCTCGACCACTTTGAAATCTGGAGTCCGAAGGAATACAAGAAGGTGATGGACGAATCGGGACACACCTACGAAGAGATCGCGGAATCCCTGTTCGTCTGATCGTTCCCGCCCAAGGGCAAATGCAGCAGCGGAATCAACATGGGTCTGGCAGATTCGTATAACCATGTTCCCGTTCTTGCCGGGGAAATATCCGATATGATCGTCTGGGACAAATCGGGCACATACGTGGACGGAACCATCGGAGGAGGCGGCCACGCGCGCGCAATCATGGACAAGCTGGATACAACCGGCCGGCTGATCGGGCTGGACAGGGACCTTGAAGCAGTCCGCGTGTCCAGGGCCAGGCTTGCGGGCGCGACCCCTCGCGTGGATATCATGCATCGTGACTTTACGGAACTGGCGTCCGTGCTGGAAGCGGAACGCATCCCCCGGGTGGACGGGCTATTGCTGGACCTTGGCGTGTCATCGTACCAGATCGATACGCCTGGCCGCGGTTTCTCCTTCCAGTCCGAAGGCCCGCTCGATATGCGCATGGACCGGGGCGGGGCGCTGACGGCAGCCGATATCGTTAACCGGGGTTCCCGGGACGAAATCGAACGGATCATCGGGGAGTACGGCGAGGAACGGCAGGCCCGCAGCGTCGCGAACGCGATTGTCAGAAGCCGCGCGAAGTCACCGCTGACCTCCACCACCGAGCTGGCCGAAACCATCAGGTCGGCGGTACGACGCAGATGGGCGATCAAGTCCTGTGCCCGGGTGTTCCAGGCACTGCGGATCGCCGTGAACCAGGAGCTGGACAGATTGAGAACGGCGTTGGATAACCTGCTGCCGCTGTTGAGCGGCCGGGGTCGTTTCGGCGTCATATCCTATCATTCGTTAGAGGACCGCATGGTCAAGCGGACGTTCGAAACCTGGGCTTCGGATTGCATCTGCCCACCGGGACTGCCGCAATGCGTGTGCGAGCACGAGCGCGTCGCCGTGCTGCACACCAGGCGAGCCGTCGTGGCTTCACGGGAAGAGGTCACGGCCAACCCACGGGCCCGAAGCGCCAGGTTTCGTATGATCGAACGCTTGCCCGACGATCAAGGCGCACGCAGAAATCTGCACCACCTATTCCGACCGGAGAGGCCGACATGAAATCCGCTTTCAGATTCCGCAGCGACCATCCGTACATGGGACAGTTGTTCAGCTGGATCGGTATGATCGCGCTCGTCACGTCGCTGAGCATGTTTTACATCTGGCACCAGGATAAAACCAGGACGCTGAAGCGGGAGATCCTGCAACTGGAACACCAGAAGGAGGCGCTGGAAAAGAAAAGCGCCTACCTGCACGTGCGGATCGTTCGGCTGGCGGAACAGCTCCGGAACGAAACCGCGGCCATGCATCGTTACGAACTGGAACACGCGGCGGTCGGACAGGTTGTGGTCATGGACGCGGTTGACACGGCCGTGGCATTGGCCGGCACCGAGCCCGACGTGAGGGCGATCGCGGGAGAACCGGCGGATGACGCATTGATCCTCGCCTCGTTCCGAACGGCTCGAGTGGATTCCCGATGAGGAATAACCCATATGGTCGCGAAATCCTGTATGCGCAGACTGACCTTCCTCTTCGCGATCGGTATGTTGCTGTGTGCAGGACTCGGATTCCGAATCGCGCTGATACAGATTCGCGACGGCGAGACCTACAGGCAGCGAGCCCGTGACCAGCAGCACCGGGTCGTCACCATCGATCCCCGGCGGGGCCGTATCTTCGATCGAAACGGAAACTCGCTGGCCCTGAGCGTCGAGTTCGACTCCTTCGGCATCCAGGATCTGGACGGGGAACGGTTCAGTGCCGCCGACGTCGGCAACCTGGCCGTACAACTCTCCCAGATCACCGGCGAAGATCCCCGCCATATCGTGGACCGGATTACCGGATCCTCCGACTTCCGGTACCTGGTACGGTGGGTGAATCCGGAGACCAGCGAACGGATAAGGGGGCTGTCCACCTACCCCCTTTTCGAACCCTATATCCGCACGGAAAAGGAAGCCAGGCGGGTCTATCCCTACCGGACCGCCGCCGGCCAGGTCCTGGGATTCAGCGTCGATGGCGCCGGGCAGGCCGGATTCGAAATGGAACATAACCGGCTGTTGTCCGGTATAGAAGGATACAGCGTAGTCCAGATCGATGCCCAGCGGCG
>JAPPBT010000037.1 GCA_026702745.1 Gemmatimonadota bacterium | reverse complement strand
GGGCACAGACGCTACGCGATCCCTTCGACGACGGACTCATTGCCGAAACCGGACCTGCCCGTATCCCGCCCAGCCATGATCTGACGCTCGGTTACATCGACCACTTCGGCATCGAGACATCGCTCTTCTATACACAGGAGGGCTTGTACACTTGGGTAACCAGACAGGGAGACCTAGAACGGGGGCCGCCGAGTTGGTATTTCACTGGAAACCGGGCTGAGTGGCTCAAGATTCCGGCCGGTACCGATGCCTTGCCAAAAGCCTTCGCCGTTGCGCTCAGAGACCGTGTGCGGACCGACTCGCCGGTGACAAGAGTGGTCCGGGATGAGACTGGGGTGGTGGCCACCTACGGAGCCAGTGGCATCGGGAAGGAACTGAGAGGCAGCCACCTCATCTGCACGGTCCCCCTCCCAGTCATCGACAAGATCGAGTTCGAACCCGTCCTTTCGATAGCGAAGCGAGGGGCGTTCGCCTCGGTAAACTACGCAGACGTCACCCGGGTTTACATCCAGTATGCGCAGCGAATCTGGGAGGAAGACGGTTTTAATGGATGGGCGACATCGGAATTAGATGGATACCAGGAGATCTGGCATCCTACCTGGAACCAGGAGGGGCCCAGAGGTATTCTGATGTCCTACATGTTTGGAGACATGGCGCGCGAGGTCGCGGCGATGGGTTCCAGTACCATCGTACGCAGCTTCATTGGCCGCTTTAATCGCATGTTCCCCGGAACGCACGAGGTTGCGGAACACGGAACCCACTTCGCCTGGGAGCACCAGCCCTGGATTGGGGCGGCCTTCGCCTATTACGATCCTCCTTTCTCGGATTACCCTGAATTGGCATCGCCCGAGGGCCCCATTCACTTCGCCGGCGAGCACGCCTCGGGGCATCGGGGTTGGATGCAGGGAGCCTTCGAGTCGGGTCTGCGGGCTGCCTCGGAGATCGATGCGACGGTAACCGGGGAGCGGCGCGCCCGCACGACCGTGGCTTTCTCGCGGCGGCAGATGATGCGCCGTCTAGCGGGCACCCCGGGTGTACCGGGATGGCTGGTGCCGTGAACTGTCACAAGGTAAGCATCGAACTGGAACGGACCCCAGATGTCGGCACTTGGATGCCATCTAGTATGGAGGTTGATTAAGAAATACATACAAAAGCCATTTTACGCATTGAAAACTTTTTGCATCTCATCAATGTTCCCGTAGTACACAAAAACGTTGACTATAGGACAACAAAGTAGTTTCGTGTCGCAATTGTTAAGTGTGTGAAGTAGATCGGCGACTTCCACTTCTCATTAGAAAGGAAAAAGTATGCGTTTTCTTGTTTTCGTATTCGTGGTTTTGATATACGGATGTTCCGGTGAGCATTCACCGGTCGCTGCGGTTGATATCCCTTCTGAACGGTTACGTCTTACCGCCCACCAGACTAGTGACGAACCACTCTATGAAGTGTATGATTTCCGGTGGAACAATTGGAACGATTCCAAGTCGAAGGTGACGGATAGCGAACCCGGCGAGATCAGATTCGAGGTGGCGGAAGGCAGCGGCTTGTCCGCCCTTGAACATGGTTTTACTTCCGATGTGTTCGTATTCGCCAACGGGGAACAGGATACGATCGTTGTGGAATACGACTTTGCAGGGGATGAGTTGTACGCCGGACATTACTGGTTCGATGAAACGATGAACCCAGCACGGACCCAGATGCTTATCGATGAATTGAACGTCAGATATGGCGACCCGGTCAGCGAAACAGCAGGCCGGATAACCTGGATGAAGAACGGCGATACAGAGGTTTATCTGACCCTGTCGAGTGACAGATCCGGCGGTTGTCTACACTACTACAGTCCAGGTTGGGATGAGAAGGTAGAAAAGGCCAGATCGTATAACGACCTGCCCATAAGAGTTGTCGTGCCAGAATGACCTTGATTTCGGCGCTACGGATGAAGCCGTGATTACGGGACGCGACTTTTAACAGAATATCCAGCATCCGCTATACAACTTCAGCATCCGCTATATAGCAAACGGGTCGGGGATAGGGTCTCCCTGACCCGTTTTTTAAGCACACCGGCGTATCTAACCGGTGCAATCACCTTGAACTGCGCGGAGCGACAGAAACTAACTGCCGGCCCTCATCCGGTCTCTCAGTCTGCGGCGGACCAGCTTGCCTGAGGCTGTATGGGGCAATTCGTCCGCGATGACGACACGGGATATTTTGAACAACGGGTTCAGTCTGGAGGATACCAAGGACTGGAGTTCCGTTTTTAACGTGTCGACGTCGGGGTCGGGGTCGGGGTCGTGGCCGGTATGTGAGTCTGCGGAGCGGGAGCCGGCGGCGCCGCTCCCAACCTCTGGAACGATGAAGACCACCAACCTTTCCGCCCCTTCTCCCTCGGGCTGCACCGCCACGGCCGCGCTTTCGTAAACCGCGGGATGACCGTCGATGATCCGCTCCAATTCCAGCGGACTGACCTTGATTCCGCCCAGGTTCATCCCGTCGTCTGCCCTTCCCTGGGCCCGGTAACAGCCGTGATGAAGCCGTTGCGTGTGGTCCCCGTGCCGGCGCAGGACCTCGCCCCCGGGGCCGGCCGGACAGCCTTCGTAGTAGACTTCGTCGTGATCCCCGTTGAGCAGTCGCTGCGACATGCCCAGGGCGGGCGGCACGAGGAAAAGCTCGCCGGTACCGCCCTCTCCGACCTCCGCGCCTATTTCGTCCAGAATCACGAAATCCACGCCCAGGTTCGCCGTAGAGAACACCGCGGGTGAGCAGGGCTGGAGGACCGTGCAGGCCAGGTGCCCGCCCCCGATCTCGGTGCCGCCGAGGTATTCGATCACGGGCGCCCGGAATCCGGTCCGGCTCATTAGCCACAGGTAGTCGGTCCGGCTGGCGGGCTCCCCTGTGGAGCTGAACACGCGTACAGACGGCCAGTCGATGCCTTCATCCATGTCGCCGCGCCGCCAGGTCCTCACCAGCGAGGGGATGACGCCCTGCATGGTCACCCTCGCACGCCGTATGAAGCGCAGGTATTCGGCGGTACTGGCCGCGTCCGGATACAGGGCCATGCACGCGCCGTTGACCAGGGTGGCGTAGATAAGCCACGGCCCCATCATCCAGCCGATGTTGGTCGGCCAGGTCGTCACGTCGTCGCCGTGGATGTCCTGGTGGTAGTGTCCGTCCATGGCGCTCTTGATGGGGGTCAGGTGGTTCCAAGGTATGGCTTTCGGCTCGCCGGTGGTCCCCGAAGAGAACAGGATGTTGGTTGTGCGATAGGGGTTGCCGGTCACGGATTCGAAAGTGTCTTCATCGGAAAGGAGGTCGGACCATGCGATGTCGCCGGAGCGGAGTTGAGGGGCGTCTGAGGGGGCCGCGGTAAGGTCGTCGCTAGACTCGCCATCACCGCCCGAGGTTACGACAATCACTGTGGACGCACCCGCTTCGACGACCGTCGCATAGTGGGGAAGTACTTTGCCTGCGTGAACGTAACGGTCCATGGTGACCGCGCAGCTCGCGCCGGCAATGGCCATGCGGCGGCGCACTTCCGATGCCGGGAAGCTGTCGGCGATGGAGACAACCCGTGAACCGGCGCGGATGATGGCCAGGTAGGCGACCACGCATTCCAGGTTCAGGGGCATGTAGAGCGCGATGGCCTGATCAGGCGCCAGGCCTCGGTCGCACAGGCCGTTGGCGACGCGATTGACGAGACGTTCGAGTTCGCCGTAGGTCGTAGTGCGGAGCGCCTGACCATCGGAGCCGTCCGGGCCAGCGGGGCATACCAGGCCATCCGGGGAGTCGGGGTTGTTCTGGTCGTCCGGGCCAGTGGGGCATTCCGATACCGGCGTGACGACCGCGGGACGGTCGGGATCGGTCGTGAAGCAGCTGTCGACGATGTTGAGTTCCGCGCCCGGCAGCCACCGAGGGTCGCGGACGCCGCCGCCCGGCATCGGCTGGGGGTCGCGGACGCCTCCGCTCGGGTCGCGTTCGTCGCGCGGGTCTCGGACGCCGTCGCGCGAACCGTGGGCACTGCCGTCCAGATCGAGGATGGCGTCAGGTGGTCTCGTGAATACGATGCCGAGTCGTTCGAGGGTGTGGGTCCAGAAGGCCGTGGGGTCGCGGACGGACCAGGCATGGAAATCTTCGTAGCGGTCGATACCCACGGCGGCCATGCTCGCCTGGAGATTCGACCGGCGCACGGTCTCTTCGTCGGGCGTCCAGACCACGGGCGGACCATCCTCCGGGCGGCGTCCATCGAATATGCGCCGAAAGGCCGCAAGGTGGTCCTCGAAGGGCAGGAACTCGCGCCGCGAACGGTCGACGAAGTCCCGCCAGGCCTGGTCTTGCCGGGCAGTGGCCGGGCGGGCGGGGTCCGGGCGGGCGGGGTCCGGCCGGGCGGGGTCCGGACGGTTGGAATCCGGCGCGCCGGACTCGGCGTTTCTACGTTTCGCGCACATGGGGAGATGTCAGTCCAACACAACCATCTTCAGGCACACCGCCATGGGGATCTCGGCCACGACGCCCGAGAGATGGAGCCGGCCCGTGTCCGGGTCGAGACGGTGGTACGTGACCGTATCGGAGCTCTGGTTGCCGACGAGCACGAAACTGTTGGTCGGATCGATCCCGAA
>JAPPBT010000036.1:14753-31081 GCA_026702745.1 Gemmatimonadota bacterium | reverse complement strand
CGGCGCTGGTCCTCGCCGCTCATCATGTGAAGGAACGCGCGGTACGGCATGATGGCCAGCGGAAAGCGCCGCTCCAGGCTGAACGTCCTCATATCGCCTTCGACGATTTCCATGCGTCGTTTCGTTTCGTCCGGCAGCGCGTCCATCTTGCGGCGCGCCACCTCCAGCATCGCGGGAGCCCGGTCCAGGCCCACGATGGACACGCCCGACTCGGCGATCGGGATCATGATCCGGCCCGTACCGCAGCCGAGCTCCAGCACGGGGCCCTCCACCCTGGTGGCTTCCTCCGTGTAGAATGCCTCATCGCCTTCGAGTCCCGTCGAAAAGCTGTCGTATAACCCGGCGTCTTTCCTGTCGTATTCCGACATACCATACGCTCCTCATCCAAAAACAGCCTGATACCGGACCGTAATCCACGGACCGACTCCGATTCCTTTCCATACATGCAGCCTGATCCTCGACTATTATACATATGTAAGGATGCAGATGCAGGATGTTTCAATATTTCCGTGCTTTCCGATTTAATCTCCACTTGGTACATTCCAACACGGCAACCAGCCTGGAAATGAAAAGCAATGCACTGACGTCGCCAAACGTCGCACGGTATCGATCCACGCAAATATTGAGGGAACCATGCCTGACCGATTACGTATCGTCATACCCGGGGACGACCCGCCCCAGATGCAGGGATCGCCCCACCTGGAACGGCTTGAAGCCTATGGAGAGGTCGTCCTGCACACCGATCGGCCGGAAACGGCGGAAGAGAAGATCGAACGGGCCAGCGGCGCCGCGGTAATGATCAACTCCCGGGGGCTTGTGACGTGGCCCGGGGACGTCCTCCGCGCGCTGCCCGATCTCCGCATGATCGCGACCTGTTCGATCGGCGTCGACTGTTTCGATCTGGAAGCGGCGCGGGAATGCGGCATCGTCATCTCCAACCAGCCCGGTCGTACGGCGCCGGTCGTCGCGGAGCACGCCTTCGGCCTGATGTTCGCCCTCGCGAAAAGGGCGGCGTTCTTCACAGGCGCCATGAAAGCCGGCCAGTGGCCCCGGCTGGACGCGTACTATCTCAAGGGGAAGACCCTCGGCGTGATCGGAACCGGTCCCATCGGATCGGAGATGGCGAGACTGGCGGGAAGCGTGGGCATGGAGGTGATCGCCTGGACGTACAACCCGTCGGATGAAAGGGCCCGGGAGATCGGGTTGACCTACGTGGAACTCGACGAACTGCTGGAGAAATCGGACGTGGTGTCGCTGCACGTCATGCTGACGGAGTACAGCCGGTACATGATCAATCGGGATTCGCTGGCAAGCATGAAACCGGGCGCGTTGCTGATCAACTGCGGCCGGGGGGGCCTGGTGGATACGGACGCGCTGGTGGCAGCGCTTCGATCGGGTCACCTGGGCGGCGCGGCCCTGGACGTCTTCGAGGAGGAGCCGTTACCCGCGGGCCATCCGCTGCTCGAGATGGAACAGGTCGTCCTGACCCCTCACTGCGCGGACATGACCCCGGAGGGCGTCGAACTGCTCAACGAGGGGGCGGTGAACAACGTCATCGCCTTTTTAGAGGGCCGGCCGCAAAACGTCGTGAAATGATAGCGCAAACCGCGAGGTGAAACAGACCGCGTGGCGGGTCTTAACGAGGGTGGCGAGCTGATCGAGGGTGGCGAGCTTCGTCGAGACTCACTCCGGTGCGCGGTGCCGCGCCTCCCTGCCCTTGTCCGGCGTCGGATCCTCGACCAGGCCGTACATCTGCCGGCCTTCGTGGTCTTCGGGAAGGTATTCGGTAATCGGAAGGCCCTCGGGCGTGACGAACAGCAGGCAGTGGCAGTACTTCCAGATCTTCATCTCATCGCAAGCGCAGACCCACTCGCGGCTTCGTTCCAGTTCGGCCTTCTTGTCGGGATAGAAATTGCACGGGCACAGGGGCCGGCCCAGTTCGTCCACGTGGGCGGCGAGACCCTTGACCACGGAATCGGTCACTTCCGCGTTCGGATGAGGCGAGGTACCCGTCTTTTCCCAGTACTTGTCACAGTACTTTTGCATGCGCTGCATGCTCTTCTCCGACGGTTGCTGCTCGTTCATTGGCCTCTCCTTGGGTAGAGGGGGATTACTTATGCCTGTATGCCCGTGACAACTTGTTTTCAAAGGTTTTTCAAATCGTTCAAATCCTTATGCCTTCCACTCGCTTTCTTGTTCTGTTTCAAGTGTTGCAGATTGATAATAGGTACTTCAACCTCATCGATCACTTCAGTAATCCGTTCTGCGTAACAGCGATCGAAAGTAACACCGGATATCGTCGTCAGAAGTTCGATTCTCAGGGGAGGTACGCCCATTCGGACGATCTGGTTCTCTTGAGAAAAAAGTTCGGGCGAGAACTTTATTACGTCCATCCCGAATTCCCGTAAGGCGGCAAGCAGTCTTGCGGCGTTGTCCCGACGGGTCGCTATCCACACGTCCATGTCGCCTGTCGCTCGCGGGTAGCCGTGATAACTGACCGCGTAGCCGCCAATCAGCAGGTATTCAACCTGGTGCGCGTTGAGCAACCTCAAGAACTCTCTGAAGTCGTGCGGTAGCTGGATCGTAGCCATAGTTGATCTGTCGCATCAGTTCAAGGGCTTCCAAGCGTTCACGGGGCGTCCTGGAATGCCAGAACTCCCTTTCGTCCGAATCTTCATGTAGCGATACAACCGAAACGGCGCTCTTATCCATTCTGATGTTATCCAATGCCTTCATGAGATCCGCCCTGTTCCTGAGGATGGCCGCATGCCGTCCCCCGTTTCCGAGTGGGGAGTCGCCGGCAAGGTGTTGTCGATAACTTAGCCCATTCCACGTCTGATGTCAACCCGGCCGGACCGATCCCGAAAGGCATGGGTAAACGTCGATAAAAAAGGTATGTGTCGTGCCGATTTATATTGACTTTGATTGCGGCTCGGTATATCGTGCATGACTGTTGTTGAGCATCCGGTCAATTGGTGAAGAACGCATCTATAGAAAGATAGAACGAGTTCATATGCCACAGATTTTCTCCCCCGCCGCGAACACGTGGCTCAAGGCGAGCATCGTCGGCGGGGCGCTTCTCCTGGCAACCACATTCGGCGTCATTTTCTACCTCGGCTCAACCTCCTACGTTACCCGGCAGCACCAGGTTAGACCCCAGCCCGTTCCTTTCAGCCACAGGCACCACGTCAATCAACTCGGCATCGACTGCCGGTACTGCCACGCATCGGTGGAAACGAGCGCCTTCGCCGGCCTTCCGGCGACCAAGACGTGCATGAGCTGCCACTCCCAGGTGTGGACCGACGCGCCCATGCTCGAACCGGTACGGACCAGTTACGCGACCGGGGAGTCGCTCGAATGGACCCGGGTGCACGACCTGCCGGACTACGTGTATTTCGATCATAGTATTCATGTAACCAAAGGCATCGGCTGCGAGTCCTGCCACGGCGCCGTCAACGAGATGGCCCTGATGTGGCAGGAGGAATCGCTGCAGATGATGTGGTGCCTCGAGTGCCATCGCGGCCCCGAGGATTTCATCCGGGAACGGGCGGACGTGTACAAGTTCGAATCGCAGCCGGACTACTCGGCGCCCATGGATCAGAGAGCTCTCGGCGCGCAACTGATCCGGGGCTACCGGGTCAACAAGGATCAGCTGGAAGACTGTTCCATCTGTCACCGTTAACGGGATCAGCCTAGAAATTATATCATGAATCAGACTTCGGAACGGCACATCACGGAAGCGGTAGCGATGAACTCAGGAAAGAACGGCGCACCTGAATACTGGCGCAGCCTGGATCAGCTGGCCGAGACCGAGGAATTCCAGTCATTCATGGAGAAGGAATTCCCGCAGCACGTGGAAGAGGTCAAGGCGAATCCGGTCAGCCGGCGGAAGTTCCTGAAGCTGATGGGTGCCTCCATCGCCCTGGCCGGCGCCACGGCCTGTACCCGGCAGCCGTCCGAGAAGATCATTCCCTACGTGCTGCCCCCGGAAGAGATCGTCCCGGGCAAGCCCCTGTACTACGCCTCGGCCTACGTCCACGACGGGGTGGCGAACGGCATCCTGGTGGAAAGCCACATGGGCCGGCCCACCAAGGTGGAGGGCAACCCGGAACACCCCGCCAGCCTGGGATCGACGGACGCATTCGCCCAGGCTTCCGTCCTGACGATGTACGACCCGGACCGGTCCCAGTCGGTGATCAGGCGTGGCCGCATCACCACCTACGATGCCTACCTGAACGAGCTGAACGAAGCCCTGTCCAACCAGGTGGAGAAACAGGGCGGCGGCATTCGCGTACTGACCGGCACCGTCACCTCACCGACCCTGCACGGGCAACTGGAAGCCCTGCTGGCCCGGTACCCCGGCGCCCGCTGGCACCAGTACGACCCGGTCACCCTGGACAACGCCAGGGAAGGTTCCAAGCTGGCCTTTGGCGAAATCGTGTCCACCCGCTGCGCCGTCAAAAAGGCGGACGTGATCCTGTCCCTCGACGGAGACTTCCTGACGACCGGCCCCGGCGCCGTACGCTATGCCCGGGACTTCGCCTCCCGCCGGGACGGGAACGATCCCGACAACATGAACCGGCTGTACGTCATCGAGAGTACGCCTTCGCTGACCGGCGCGCAGGCCGATCATCTGCTCAACCGCCGCGCGGGAGAGATCGAAGGGCTCGCCCGGATGATTGCCGCGGGGCTCGGCGTATCCGTATCCGCCGGCGCGGAAGGCGACGAGGACACGCAGCGCTGGGTTTCCGCCGTGGTGGACGATCTCCGCGCCCACGCCGGCGCCTGCCTCGTGGTCACGGGCGACCACCAGCCGCCCGCCGTGCATGCCCTCGTCCACGCGATGAACGACGTACTGGGCAACACGGGGAACACCGTTACCTATTCCGAGTCCATCGAAGCGTCTCCCGTCAACCAGACCGAATCGATCACCGCGCTGGTCAACGACATGCGGAACGGCGAGGTCGACCTGCTGGTCACGATCGGCGTCAACCCCGTCTACAGCACGCCGGCGGACCTCGCGTTCACGACAGCCATGGACAACGTGGCGATGCGCGTGCACGCCGGCCTGTATCACGACGAGACGGCGGAACTTTGCCACTGGCACCTCCCGATGGCCCACGACCTGGAAGCCTGGAGCGACGCCCGGTCCTACGATGGCACGTTGACCGTCGTCCAGCCGCTCATCGCTCCGCTGTACCGCGGCAGGAGCGCCCACGAAATCGTGGCGGCGCTGACGGGCAACGCCATGAAGAAGGGTTACGATTCCGTCCGCGAGCACTGGCAGGCCCAGGGTTATCAAGGGTCGCAGGCCTTCGAGACCTTCTGGCAGACCACCGTGCACGACGGGTTCATCACCGGATCCGCACTGGCGCCTAAGGCTGTATCGGTCGGTGACATCGCCGCGGCCGTGGGCGAGGCACCGGGACCGGAAGCCGGTACGGAACTCATTTTCCGGGCGGACCCGACCGTATGGGACGGATACTACGCCAACAACGGCTGGCTGCAGGAGTTGCCCAAGCCGCTGACCAAGCTGACCTGGGACAACGCAGCGCTGATGGGCCCCTCCATGGCGAATCGGCTGGGGGTCGAAAACACCGACGTGGTCGAACTGGCCTTTCAGGACCGCAGGGTGAACGCCCCCGTGTGGATCCTGCCCGGCCACCCGGACGAAACGGTCACGGTGCACCTGGGCTACGGACGAAGCCGCGCGGGCCAGTTGGGCACGAAGGCGGGGTTCGACGCCTATTCGATCCGATCCTCCACCAGCCCTGATTTCGGCGGAGGACTTCAGGTTACGCCGACCGGGGACACCTTCGACATCTACAGCACGCAGGACCACCACGCCATGGAACTCGAAGGCCTGGGCAGCATGTCCCGCGACCGCAACCTGATCCGCGTCAGCGACATCGAGACCTTCAAAGACGATCCCCACGTGATCCAGGAGATGTGGGAAGAACCCGACCCGGAACGCAATCTCTATCCCGACGATCACGCTTACGACGGGCCCAATGCGTGGGGCATGGTCATCGACCTGAACAAGTGCAACGGCTGCAATACGTGCACCATCGCCTGCCAGTCGGAGAACAACATCTCCGTCGTAGGCAAGGAAGAAGTGGCCAATGCCCGCGAGATGCACTGGATCCGGATCGACCGCTATTACCGGGGGGATCTCGACGCGCCGGAGACTTTCCATCAGCCCGTGCCGTGCATGCAGTGCGAAAACGCCCCCTGCGAACTGGTCTGCCCCGTCGGCGCAACCGTGCACAGCAAGGAAGGCCTGAACGACATGGTCTACAACCGCTGCGTGGGTACTCGCTACTGTTCGAATAACTGTCCCTACAAGGTCCGGCGTTTCAACTTCTACCTGTATTCCGACTTCGAAACGCCGAGTCTGCAGCTGGGACGGAACCCGGACGTGACGGTACGCAGCCGCGGGGTCATGGAGAAGTGCACCTACTGCGTCCAGCGCATCAACGTCGCCCGGATCGACGCGAAGAAGGAAGACCGCGACATCGCCGACGGCGAGATCCTGACGGCCTGCCAACAGGCCTGCCCGTCCCAGGCGATCACCTTCGGGAACACGAAGGACGCGGATAGCAAGGTATCCAGATTGAAAGCCAGCCCGTTGAACTACGGGATGCTGACGGACCTGCTTACCAAGCCGCGCACGACGTACCTGGGGCGGATACGCAATCCGAACCCGGTCCTGGAGGCGTGAGCCGGAAGCGGGACGCGAGGCACGGCGGTCAGGACCCGCCGTGATAGAGGAGTAACTCCTTGTCGCAACAAGATCAGGCAGTCGACATAGAAAAGGTCGACAAGTACACGGGCGATGGTTTCGTAGCGCCCGAGTACAACAATACCACCGTCACGCAGAAGATATCCAACATCGTCCTGCGGGCGGATACGCCGTGGGGCTGGTACCTGGCCGTGGCTGTGTTGCTGCCCGTCGTCGGCATGCTGGGCATTTCCATCACATGGCTGGTGCTGATCGGGACCGGCATCTGGGGCCTGAACGTACCGGTCGGCTGGGGATTCGCCATCATCAACTTCGTCTGGTGGATCGGGATCGGACACGCCGGGACGCTGATCTCCGCCATCCTGCACCTCATGCGGCAGGACTGGCGCAACTCGATCAACCGGTTCGCGGAAGCCATGACGATCTTTGCCGTGATGTGCGCCGGCATGTTCCCGCTGCTCCACGTGGGCCGTCCCTGGCTGGCCTACTGGCTGCTTCCGCTGCCCAACACCATGTCCCTGTGGCCCCAGTGGCGGTCGCCGCTGGTCTGGGACGTCTTCGCCGTGTCCACCTACTTCACCGTTTCCCTGATCTTCTGGTACATGGGGATGATCCCGGATCTCGGCACCCTGCGGGACCGGGCGAAGCATCCCGTTGTCGCGCGGATCTACGGCATATTCGCCATGGGCTGGCGCGGCGCGTCCTCCCACTGGGCCCGTTACGAGAAGGCCTACCTGATCCTGGCCGGCCTTTCCACGCCCCTGGTGCTGTCCGTGCACTCCATCGTTTCGCTCGACTTCGCCGTCTCGCTGATCCCGGGCTGGCATACCACCGTGTTCCCGCCCTACTTCGTGGCCGGCGCCATCTACGCCGGATTCGCCATGGTGCTGACGCTGACCATCCCCGTGCGGCACTGGTTCGGACTGCAGGGACTGATCACGACGCGCCACCTGGAGAACATGGGCAAGGTGACCCTGGCGACGGGCTTCATCGTCGTGTACGGATACGCCATGGAGGCCTTCATATCGTGGTACAGCGCGAGCCCGTACGAAGGGTTCATGATGTGGAACCGCATGACCGGCCAGTACGCGCCGGTTTACTGGGCGCTGATCTTCTGCAACGCCGTCAGCATACAGATTCTCTGGTGGAAGCGCGCCCGCCGAAGTCCCCTCGTGCTGTTTATCGTCTCCCTGATCGTCGGTGTCGGCATGTGGCTGGAACGGTTCGTCATCGTCGTGACCAGCCTGGCCAACGACTACATGCCTTCGTCGTGGGACTACTACGCTGGCACGATCTGGGACTGGAGCCTGTACATCGGGACCATCGGATTCTTCCTGTTCATGATGTGCCTGTTCATCCGGTTCCTGCCCATGATCCCCATGTCCGAGATGAAGATGATCATACCGAAGCACCGGAACAAGAAGGACGCCTGAGATGAATCACGGACCCGCCCAGCCCGAACTGCGCGGCCTCGTGGCCGAGTTTGAAAACGAGGAAGCCATCGTGGAAGCCACGCAGAAGACCGTGGACGCCGGGTACCATCATATCGAGACCTACACGCCCTACCCCCTCGACGAATTGCTGGACATCCAGCACCTCCACAAGAACAAGGTGGCGCTGGTGATCCTGATCGGCGGGCTGACCGGATGCGCCGTGGGTTTCTTCATGCAGTGGTTCGCCTCCGTGATCCACTACCCGATCAACGTGGGCGGCCGGCCCCTGAACAGCTGGCCGGCCTTCATCCCGGTCATGTTCGAGTGCACGGTCCTGTTCGCTTCCTTCGCCGCGCTGATCGGCATGATGGTCATGAACAAGCTGCCCCGGCCGAACCATCCGCTTTTCGATATCGAGCGGTTTCGGTACGCCACGCAGGACCGGTTCTTCCTGTGCATCGAGGCGGAAGACCCGTACTTCGAAAAGGACGCGACCCGGCAGTTTCTCGAAGAGCTGAACCCGCACGAGGTGAACGAAGTTGAAGCGTAGCCCTATGACCCTCCTGTACGCCGGTTTCCTGTGCGTCCTGTGCCTGGCCGTCACGGCGGCCTGCCGGCAGGACATGCACGATCAGCCGCGCGCCGAGCCCTTCGAGGAGAGCGACTTCTTCGGCGACCGGCGGTCGGTGCGTCCCGCGGTGGATGGGACCATTGCCCGGGGCCACCTGAGGCTGGACGAGCATTTCTACACGGGCAAGATCGACGGCGCGCTGGCGACGACGTTCCCCAGCACGGTAACCATTGAAATGCTGAAGCGAGGACAGGAACGGTACGACATCTACTGCGCGCCGTGCCACAGCAAGACGGGAGACGGACTCGGCATGATCGTGCAGCGCGGCATGAAGCAGCCGGAGTCCTTTCACAGCCAGCGGCTCCTCGACGTGGAAGTGGGGCATTACTTCGACGTGGTGACCAACGGCTTCGGCAACATGTACAGTTACGAAGAACGCATCGATCCGGCCGACCGATGGGCCATCGCCGCCTATATCCGGGCGCTGCAGATGAGCCAGGGCGCCGAGTTGGCCGAACTGCCGGAATCCGATCAGCAACGCATCCGGCAAATCGTGGAAGTGGAAGAATGACAGCGATTTCCAGCAATCTCCTGGCGCAGTTCAGCAGCATTCAGTCCCGGGCTTTGACCGTCGGCGTCATCCTGGTACTGGGCGGATTGCTTTACGCCTTCGGCTCGGACGGGATGTCCGGATTCTACCAGGCCTATCTGGTGGGCTACATGATCTGCGCGGGCATAGCCCTGGTATGCATGGCCTTTACCATGCTGCACCACCTCATCGGCGGCCGATGGGGATTCGTCATCCAGCGTCTGCTCGAAGCCGGCATGAGCACACTGCCCGTGCTGCTCGTCCTCTTCATACCCATCGTGCTGGGCATGCACGACCTGTACCATTGGACGCACGCGGAAGTGGTGGCCGTCGATCCGATCCTGCAGCACAAGGAATCCTATCTCAACGTGCCCTTCTTCATCGCCCGGACGGTCTTCTACTTCGCCATCTGGATCACCGCAGCCTTCCTGCTGATCAGGTGGTCCACGTCCCAGGATACGTCGGGCGACCCCGGACTGACGGACAAGATGCGCAACGTATGCGGACCCGGCGTCGTGGTGTTCGCCCTGACCATGACCTTCGCGTCCTTCGACTGGGTAATGTCCACCGATCCACACTGGTTCTCGACGCTCTACGGGGTCATGATGATCGTGAACGCCGGCGGCGCGACCCTTTCGTTTATTATCATCATGATGACCTGGCTCCGGAAACACGAGCCCATATCGGAACTCGCCGACGCGGACCGGTTCCACGACTGGGGCAAGCTCCTGCTGGCCTTTACGCTGCTCTGGTTCTACATGATGCTGTCCCAGTTCCTTATCATCTGGGCGGCGAACCTGCCGGAAGAGAACCCCTGGTACGTACACCGCGTCCACGGAGGCTGGGAAGTCCTGTCCGTCGTCCTTGTCCTCTGCCGGTTTGTAATCGCCTTCTTCCTGCTCCTGTCCATACCGAGGAAGCGGGACCCGCGGAGGCTGGTACGCGTGGCCTGGTTCATCCTGGTCATGCACCTGGTCGACATCTTCTGGCACGTGGCGCCGAATTTCCGGCTCGACGGGTTCAGTGTCAGCGTGATGGACGTGATGGTTCCCGTCGGACTGTTCGGCATCTGGTTTTTCTTTGTCCTGAACCGGCTGAAGCGGTATCCGTTGATCCCGCAGAAGGATCCCCGGTTCGAGGAACTCGTGGCTTCGGTCTCGAAGGCACCGGTCTCGAAGGCAAAGGCCTAGGAACGTGTATTATATGAGGACGGCATGAATCACGGCAAAGACCATAACATGGTTGACCAGGCCTCGGTAGAACGGGGACACGAAGTATTCGAGACCAACGTGCCCCTGGTCATCAAGTTCGGCATCGGCCTTACGGTACTGGCCATCATCTCCATGGTACTGATGTGGCTGATGTTCGTGGTGATCGAAGACTACAACGCGATGACGTTCGACGCACCGGCGCCCCTGATTGAAGCGGACGCGCTACCGCCCGAACCACGGCTCCAGGTCATCCCCGAGGAAGACCTGATCGCCCTCCAGGAGGCGGAAGCGAAGAAGCTGAACAACTACGGGTGGGTGATCCGCACGGCGGAAATCGTCCAGATTCCCATTGAGCGGGCCATGCACCTGATTGCGACCGACGACCGGTACAGGCTGCCCTCGGCGGCCGATACCGGGGACGAACAGACCGGGGACGAACAGACCGGGGAAGGACCGTAGGATGATGACCCGCAAACCATACAGATTTGCCGCTGTCGCCGCGGGACTCATCGCGGTCGCGGTCCTGCTCACCACGCCTGGCGGGGCCTACGGGCAGGAAGGCGAGAGCGGCCCGGCCGTCATGAAGGATATCGGCACGGGACCCGGCCTGGACGCGAGCGCCACGCCCGAAATCCTCAGGCACGTGGGCATCGAACAGAGAATCGGCGTCTCCCTGCCCCTGGATCTGGAGTTCAACGACGAAACGGGCACGCCGGTAAGCCTGGGCAACTACTTCGGCGACAAGCCGGTCATCCTGACGCTGGTCTACTACGACTGCCCCATGCTGTGCACGGAGGTGCTCAACGGGCTCAACCGGAGCCTGGCCCCTCTGAATTACAGTATCGGGGAGGAATTCGAGGTCGTGACCGTCAGTTTCGACCCCCGGGAATCCCCGACGCTCGCGTCGCAGAAGAAGGCGGTTTATACGCAGCGCTACGGGCGGCCCGGTACCGGGGAAGGCTGGCATTTCCTCACGGGCGAAGCGCCGGCGATCGACGCGCTGACCGAATCCGTCGGCTTCAACTACGTCTACGACGAAACGGAAGGGCAGTTCGTCCACGGCAGCGCCATCATGATCATCAGTCCGAAGGGCACGGTTTCGCACTACTTCTTCGGGATCGAGTACCCGTCTGAGGACATCCGGCTGGCCATTATCGAATCTTCCGAGGAAAAACTGGGCAACGTGTTCGACCAGATCATGCTGTACTGTTTCAACTACGATCCCGAGCAGGGCCGGTACGGCGTCGCCATCATGAACGCGATGCGCCTCGCGGGGCTGGCCACGCTGCTGGCCATGGGTTCCTTCATGGTCGTCATGTTCAAGCGGGACCGCCGGCGGCGGCGGGAACGGATCGAACGCGGAGAAGATGCGTAACCGGACGATGAAGGCCGGTCGATGAGGCCGGACGTTGAGGCCGGACTTAACCGTAAAGTGAGCGTATGAACAACCAATTCCAACTGCATCCCGAGATCGCATCAACCATTGCCTTTGACGTCGATTTGCTGTACTTTTTCGTAGTGGCCGTCAGCATTTTCTTCATGGCCCTGATCTGCGTCCTGATCTTCGTCTTCGCCATGAAGTACCGGCGCCGCACCGAGGACCAGCAGGCGGAAACCCAGACGCACGGCCACCTGGGCCTTGAAATCACGTGGTCCGCTATTCCACTCGTTCTCATGCTGATCATGTTTGCCTGGGGCGTCTGGATCTTCTTCAAGGTGTACCAGATCCCCGAAGGCGCCATGGAGTACTACGTGGTGGGCAAGCAGTGGATGTGGCACATACAGCACCCGACGGGACAGCGGGAAATCAACGAAATGCACGTGCCGATCGACACGCCGGTGAAGCTGACCATGGCGTCCGAGGACGTCATACACAGCTTCTTCATCCCGGCGTTCCGGGTGAAGAACGACGTGATCCCCGGAAGGTACACTTCGTTGACCTTCGAAGCGACGAAACCCGGCAAGTACCACCTGTTCTGCGCCGAATACTGCGGCACCGAACACTCGTTGATGATCGGAAGCGTTTACGCCATGGAACCGGAAGACTACCAGGACTGGCTGGGCGGCGGCGTGGCCGACGAGACGCCCGAGGAGGCCGGGGCGCGGCTCTTCTCGCAGCTCAACTGCGATACGTGCCACAGCGACCAGGCCGGGTCCCGGGGGCCGTCCTTGAACGGCAAATTCGGCACGGAGGAAGTCCTTGCCAGCGGTGAACGCATCGTGATCGACGAAGCCTATATCCGGGAATCCATCGTGAATCCCAGGGTCCGCCTCGTGGCCGGCTATCCGTCGATCATGCCGACCTACCAGGGTCAGATCACGGAGACCAACATCTTCAATCTGATTTCCTATATCAAATCGCTGCCGAGTACGGAGGGCGCCCAATGAGCACCATCGCCCAGCAGGGGGCTTCCGAACACCGGATGCCCCGCGACCACTTCCTGAACGCGGCCTACTCGATCAAGTCCTGGCTGCTGACGATGGACCACAAGCGCGTGGGGCTGCTGTACCTGTTCTCGATCACCTTCTTCTTCCTGATCGGGGGCACCTTCGCCAGCCTGATCCGCCTGGAACTGGCAACGCCCGAAGCGGACCTCATGGAAGCGGACCAGTACAACGTGGCCTTTTCCATGCACGGCATCGTCATGATCTTCTTCTTCCTGATCCCGTCGATCCCGGCCGTGTTCGGGAACTTCATCATGCCGCTCATGATCGGGGCCAAGGACGTGGCCTTCCCGAAGCTGAACCTGATGAGCTGGTACCTCTTCATCTTCGGCGGTACCTTCGGCGTGCTGACGACCTTGCTCGGTGGCGTGGACACGGGGTGGACCTTCTACACCCCCTTCAGCAGCACCTATTCCAACAGCAACGTGATCCTGGCGGGCATGGCGGCCTTCATCGCCGGATTCTCCTCCATCCTGACCGGGCTGAACTTCATGGTGACCATTCACAAGATGCGGGCGCCGGGCATTACCTGGTTCAAGATGCCCCTCTTCGTGTGGGGCATGTACGCCACGAGCCTGATCATGGTCCTCGGCACGCCGGTCATCGCCATCACGCTCGCTCTCATGATGGTCGAGCGCGGCCTGCACATCGGCATATTCGACCCCGCCCTGGGCGGCGACCCGGTCCTGTTCCAGCACCTGTTCTGGTTCTACTCCCATCCGGCGGTGTACATCATGATCCTGCCCGGCATGGGGGTCATTTCCGAGGTCATCGCCGCCTTCAGCCGCAAGCGGATCTTCGGCTACGAATTCATCGCCATGTCCAGCGTCTCGATCGCGGTCCTGGGCTTCTTCGTCTGGGGCCACCACCTCTTCGTGAGCGGGCAGTCGATCTACGCCGGCATGGTCTTCTCCTTCATCACCATGCTCGTGGCGGTGCCTTCGGCGATCAAGGTGTTCAACTGGATGGCGACCATCTACAGGGGTTCGGTGTCCTATGACGCTCCCATGCTCTACGCCCTGGGTTTCATCGGGCTCTTTTCAATAGGCGGGCTCACCGGCGTGTTCCTGGCCATCATGGGGCTGGACATCCACATGCACGACACGTACTTCGTGGTAGCCCACTTCCACTACGTAATGGTGGGCGGCGCAGTAACGGCCTTCATGGCGGCGCTCCACTTCTGGTGGCCCAAGATTTCCGGCCGCATGTATCCTGAAGCCTGGTCGCGCCTGGCCGCCTTCCTGATCTTCGCCGGGTTCAACCTGACCTTCTTCCCGCAGTTCATCGTGGGCTACCTCGGCATGCCGCGGCGCTATCACGTCTACCCGGAAGAGTGGCAGCTTTTGAACATCATGTCTTCGGCCGGTGCCACCATCCTGGCCGTGGCGTTCATCGTCCCGGCGATCTACCTGCTCTGGTCGCTGAAGTACGGGAGAGTATCCGGTCCCAATCCCTGGCGGGCCACGGGGCTGGAATGGATCCTCTCCTCGCCGCCGCCGGAGCACAACTTCCCGACCACGCCGATCGTGGAAGAGGAGCCGTACGACTACGGCGAGGTGATTGAGAACCCGGTGCACGAGGAAGAGAAAGAGCACGAACACGCGTAATCCGCGCGGGCAGCACGCGCGTCGGCGGCGCACTCGGCCCGCGGGCGCACAGCGTGCCCGCAGTCCATCTGTTTAAGGAGCACGATCTTGTCAGTCAGTACGGAAACGGCCGTCCACGGCCACGATGAACACGCCGAGCATCCGGAATACATGCGTCATCAGTTCGACGACATGGACCAGCAGAACGATGCCGCGAGCCTGGGGATGTGGCTGTTTCTGCTGACGGAGGTCATGTTCTTCGGCGGGTTCTTCCTGGGATATTCGATCTATCGGAGCGAGTATTACGAATCCTTCGTCATCGGAAGCCAGAATCTCGACGTCTTCCTGGGCGGCCTGAACACCGTCGCCCTGATCACCAGCAGCGTCACCATGGCCTTCGCCGTCCGTGCGGCCCAGCTCGGGAAGAAGAACCACATCCTGATCTTCCTGGTGCTGACCCTCGTACTCGGCCTCGTGTTCATGGTGAACAAGTACATCGAGTATTCCCACAAGCTGCACGACGGCCTCATTCCCGGATACAATTTCCTGTGGACCGGCCTGGGCGACGGGCAGACCATCCAGCTGTTCTACGGCTTCTACTTCTGCATGACCGGGACGCACGGCCTGCACGTTCTCATTGGACTCGTGCTCATCGTCTGGCTGCTGATCCGCGTCTGGCAGAACAAGTTCACCCCCGAGTACTACGCGCCGATCGAAAATTTCGGCCTGTACTGGCACTTTGTCGACCTGGTCTGGATCTTCCTCTTCCCGCTGCTGTACCTCATCGGCGGACTGGCCGTATAGGAATCAACTCATGACTGAACACGCAGAACACGGCCATCAAGCCGCAGACAGCCATCAAGCCGAAGGCGGCCACGGGGACCACCACGGCCCCCACATCGCCACCACGGCCAACTACCTGACCATCTTCACGGCACTGCTGGTCCTCACCGCCGTGACCGTGTGGGCGGCCACCCTGGAACTGGGCTTTCTCAACACGCCTGTGGCCATGTTCATCGCCAGTGTCAAGGCGATCCTGGTGATCCTGTACTTCATGCACCTGAAGTTCAGCCCCGGCCAGACCAAGCTCGCCGCCGCCGCCGCCATCTTCTGGCTGCTCATTCTCCTCATCATCACCTTCTTCGACTACATCGGCCGCACCTGGCAGGACAATCCCGCGGGCTGGTAGCGTTGCGGGACGCTGTCCTCTGCAAAGTCGTCGGTCGTTACGCCTGATTGGCGAATCGTCCATGCCTTCGGCTGACGGTCTGCTCTTCGGCTAACCTTCTTCTATGGTCAAATGGCCGCTACTGCCGAAGCACCGGTCGTGGCGCGGGTGCGGTGTTATTTCCTGTCGACGACGGATCAGATTAAAAAAAACACGATATAGCCCTTTCAATTCTGACTATTCCCTTTAGGACATGGGACGTGTATTGTGCCGCGCGGGATCTCCATCATGGCCGGTACTCGTTCCCGTATCATTCGTGTATGCTGTATAACCTCGGTTCATTCAGTTGCATAAGGAGGGGGTCATGTTGAAAGGTATTTCGGATACGAACACGGAAGAACAGATATTGCGCTCAATAGATGTTCTTAAGGACGTTGTACTGTCTTCGAGAAAGGACACCAAACAGCGGTTCGAACACGTTGAAGCCGACATCAAAGACATCCGTTCGGAATTGACGGAGTTCCGAACGGACACCAAACAGCGGTTCGAACACGTTGAAGCCGACATCAAAGACATCCGTTCG
>JAPPBT010000036.1:0-14745 GCA_026702745.1 Gemmatimonadota bacterium | reverse complement strand
GGAGTTCCGAACGGACACCAAACAGCGGTTCGAACACGTTGAAGCCGACATCAAAAACATCCGTTCGGAATTGACGGAGTTCCGAACGGACACCAAACAGCGGTTCGAACACGTTGAAGCCGACATCAAAAACATCCGTTCGGAATTGACGGAGTTCCGAACGGACACCAAACAGCGGTTCGAACACGTTGAAGCCGACATCAAAAACATCCGTTCGGAATTGACGGAGTTCCGAACGGACACCCAACAGCGGTTCGAACACGTTAAAGCCGACATCAAAAACATCCGTACGGAATTGACGGAGTTCCGAACGGACGTTGATCAGCGGTTTGAACGCGTTGAATCCGACATCAAAAACATCCGTACGGAAATTACGGAGTTCCGATCGGACGTTGATCAGCGGTTTGAACGCGTTGAATCCGAAATCAAGGAGGTCCGGAATGACATCAGGGAGGTCCAGAATGACATCAGGGAGGTCCGGAATGACATCAAGGAGGTCCGGAATGACATCAGGGAGGTCCGGAACGACATCAAGGAGATCAAGGAATCGCTGCGAGAGATGAATGGCCGCGGTTGAATGGAAGATCCTGCTCCGACTTCCACCGGATTGAAGCGGAATTGCACGAGTAATGTGAATCGTAAACAGCTTGCGGGCCGGGGTTAGATATACCTTACCCAGCCTTTAGGCCGGCGGGCTTTGAATCGGCGGAACCACAGACACACCGGATAGAGCAGGATCAGCACCCCCAGGGCGGCCAGGTAGGCGGCACCCAGACCCTGTTGCATGAACATGCCCAGAGCCAGACCGCTGAAGATCAGGATGTGCATATGAATCAGGTAGAAGAAAAAGGCGGTCTGGCCGAACACCAGCAGGGGATTCCGGTTTCGGATCGGACCTTTCAGATAGCGCTGGTACCAGAAGAACCCGGACAGAATAAGGGCCATCAGGCCCAGTTCCAGCAGTGCAAAGGTCAGGCTTGGCGGGTATTTGCTGACATATAACCACTGCACCAGGGAAAAGTCCTCACGCAGGAGCAACATGTTACCGTAACCGTTCCAGGCGCGGAACAGCACGAACAGTCCCAGTGCCAGAAGCCCCGCTATGACCAGCAGGCGTTCGACCGGCATCGAGGACCGTAGCGCGCCTTCGCGCGCATCGACGGTCGGGCCGCTTGAAACATTGGGCGACGGCGTTGGGGCGACCGATTGTTGCACCAGGTAACGTCCCAGCAACCAGCCCAGGATCATCATCCCCAGCCAGGGCACGAAGGGATATTGCACCCACAGGGGTATGGGGCCGATCTTCACGAGCAGTCCCGGATGAAAAAACGGGTTGAAAACGCTCATCCAGCCCAGGCTGCGGACCTGGGCGACCGCCTCGCTCATCCCTTCCTGATCGAAATCCCCGTCCGGCATCGGCATCTTCGTCACCTCGCGGATCATGTCGGCCGTAATACCGCCCAGGTGCATGATGCTCCAGAACAAGGCTTCGTGCAGGAACAGGATCGAAAGCGCGACGATCAGCAACGTGCGGGTGGACAGGCGTCGCAGGGGTATCATGCAGATCAGCCCCATGGCGATGGCAAACAGGACCTGGAGACTGAAAGGAGACCACCACAGCAGTTCGAAGGCGAGGATGACGAGCGCACGCTTGAACAGGTGCCGGTCCAGGTCACGGTCCAGGGCGCCGGCAAGACGGCGCCGCTCGAAGCTCAGCGCCAGCGCGGTCCCGGCCAGGAAGACGAAGGTCGGCGCGCACAGGTGGGTTATCCAGCGTGTGAAGAACTGGGCGGCGGGGAGCGCGGACCCCGCTTCGTGTGCGTACCACGAATCATCACCGAGCCGGCCGCCGTTGAACGCCAGGCTGGCGTGGTCGATGGCCATCAGGACCATGACGAGGCCGCGCATCCAGTCGATGGCCGCCATGCGGCTTGCGTCAGTGATCAGCGGTGGACCGGCATCCCCTGCAACTGGTACCGATCGGCTATTCGAGATTACCTGACTCCCTGAGTGATTTTGTGTAAATTACACGTTATGACCACGAAACCTGCTTTCCCTGACCCGGTTACCGATTCGGCCGTTCTCGACGAGCGGAGCACGGCAAGGCTGGATGCGCTCTACGAGCGACTAACGTCCCTCAGGAAAGTCTCCATCGGCTATCCGTGCAATCACCGGTTCGATTTCGCCCCGCTCTACCGTTTCATGGAGTTTGCCGTCAACAACCTGGGCGATCCGTTTTCGGGCAGCAACTTCCGCATGAACACCCATGACTTCGAACGCGAGGTGATCATGACCTTTGCCCGCCTGACGGGGATCGATAACGAAGATTGCTGGGGATACGTTACCAACGGCGGGACTGAAGGGAACATGTACGGCCTCTATCTCGCCCGGGAAATCTATCCGGACGGCATCGTCTATTTCTCCGAGGATACGCATTACAGCGTCAGCAAGACACTAAGGCTGCAACATACGCGCAATATTATGATCCTAAGCGGCCCTACCGGTGAAATGGACTACCGGGACCTGGAGGAGAGCATCCGGATCCACCGCGATGTGCCGCCCATCGTGTTCGCCAATGCCGGAACGACGATGACGGGCGCCATCGACCGGCTGGACCGCATACGGGAAGTCCTTGAAAGACAGTGCACGCCGAACGCGTACATCCATGTCGACGCGGCCTTTTCAGGCATGATCCTGCCCTTCGTGGACGATCCACCGCCCTGGCACTTCGGCGACGGCGCCGACAGCATTTCTATTTCGGGGCACAAGATGATCGGATCTCCGCTGCCGTGCGGCGTGGCCATGGTACGGAAGACGCACATGGAACGAATTTCCCGTTCGGTCGAATACGTGGGCGCGCTCGACACCACCATAAGCGGATCCAGAAACGCGATCACACCCCTGATGCTCTGGTATGCCCTGCGTTTGCACGGCGACGACGGGTTTCGGGACCTGGTGGGCGAGTCCCTGCGGAAAGCGGCCTATGCGGAGAAGGCGCTGAATGAGATCGGCGTGAAGGCCTGGCGTAATCCACGCTCGGTTACGGTCGTCTTTCCCCGGCCGCCGAAGGCCATCATGGACAAATGGGTGCTGGCCGGTTCCGGCGACATTGCGCACCTCATTGCCTTACCCGGTGTTTCCTGGGAGACGCTTGAGGAATTCATTGGCGATATGCAGCGAGAAACCGAGAAAACCGCATGAATGAAATCATCATCCCGGTAAAAGAACCACCCGGCACCCTGGCGGCCGTCTCCGAATCGCTCGCCCGTGCCCGGATCAACATCGAATTCATCGAGGCCCGCGTGGTGGGGGAGAGCGGCATCATCGTATTGCGCGTGGACCGCTATGACGCCGCGCTCAGGATACTGAGGGACGCGGGGTACCGCGCGGTTACCGAGGACGCCCTTGTGCTCGACCTGGAAAACCGGCCCGGGGCGCTGGCGGAAGTGGCAAGGCGCCTGACGGACGCCAGGATCGGCATCCGCAGCCTTCGGATCGTCGAACGGGCCGGCGAGCGAAGCCTGGTGGCGCTGGTCGCGGACGATCCGGACGCCGCCCGGCGCATACTCGTGGCGGAACGCGTGGGTGGGGGCGGGACCTGACAAAAAGACCTGAATAAAGCCTACAGCAGGGACATGTAGGTTTTCAGTTCGTAGTCGGTGACCTGGGACCGGTAGCGCTCCCACTCTTCCTGCTTGTTCTCGATCAGCTTGTCGAAGACCTCTCTGCCGAGACAATTCACCAGCAACTCGCTTCCTTCAGCCAGTTTGATCGCCTCGTTCAGGTCTTTGGGCAGGGACTGTATGCCCAGCTTCCGGCGTTCCTCCTGGGACATGCTGGACAGGTCGACCTCCGCCGGTGGACCGAGTTCATACCCGTTTTCGATGCCCGCCAGGCCGGCGGAGAGGATGACGGCAAAGGCCAGGTAGGGGTTGCAGGATGGATCGGGGGCGCGGTACTCCACGCGCATGGCTTCATGTTTCGAGGGGTTGTAGGTCGGCAGCCGGATCATGTCCGCCCGGTTGTGCAACGCCCACGAAACAAAGAGCGGCGCCTCGTAGCCGGCGATCAATCGCTTGTACGAGTTGACCCACTGGTTCGTGACCAGCATGGTCTCGGGAGCGTGGCGCATCAGCCCGGCGACGAAGGACCGGCCCGTATCCGACAGGTGATATTCCCTGCCTTCGTCGAAAAAGGCGTTTTCGTCGCCGCGGAAGAGCGAAAGGTGTATATGCATCCCGCTCCCGTTGTGGGCGGCGTGGGGCTTGGGCATGAAGGTGGCGTACACGTTGTGCCGAAGGGCCACTTCCTTCACCACGAGGCGGTAGGCCATCGTATAGTCCGCCATGGTCATGGCGTCGGTATACCGCAGGGAGATCTCGCTCTGGCTGGGACCGCCCTCGTGGTGGCTGAACTCGACGCCGATACCGATCTCTTCGAGGGCCATCACGGTGTCGCGCCGCAGGTCCGTCGCCCAGTCCAGGGGGGTGAGGTCGAAGTAGCCGCCCTGGTCGAGCGGTTGGGGCGGACCTTCGCTGGACTTCAGGTAATAGTATTCCAGTTCGGGCTGGACATAGAAGGTGAACCCGTGCTCGGCCGCGCGATGGAGGCTTCTCCTCAGGATCTGGCGGGGGTCGCCCTCGTAGGCCCTGGCGCCGTCGGGTTCGAGGATATCGCAGAACATGCTGCCCACGGCGCTCTTCCGGGCGTCAGGGCGCCACGGCAGGATCTGGAACGTGCTGGGATCCGGCATGGCGATCATGTCCTCCTCGCTGTGCCGTATGAATCCCTCGATGGACGACCCGTCGAAGACCTCGCCGTCCTCCAGGGCGTCTTCCAGTTCCTCCACGGTGATGGAAAAACTCTTCAGAAAACCCAGAATGTCCGTAAACCACAACTGGATGATCTTGACGTTGTGTTCCTGGGCCGTGTGGAGGACGTAGTCCTTCGCCGCATCCGATGTGTCGTTCATGCCTTACCTGCAGGGGGTTCCACCATGGCTACTTGGACGGCTTTACCTTGCGCTTTCTCTTCATATCTCGGATCGCGGCCTTGCGCCTCTGCTCCTTGCGGAACCGCTGTCTCCGGAGTTCCTTCTGGCGTTCGCGCATACCTGCTCCCTGTTGCGTGTCCGGCGCGTGGACCGGACGGTTGCTTTGGGCTCCCGGCGACCCGGATCGAGGCGTTCGGCGGCGAGCCCTGACTGCACGGATTCTGTCAGATTGTCATTGATTGCAGCTTCAAGGACGATTATACAATCTAATCCGGACTGCCTGTCCGGGCAATCAGTTTCTCGGCCGATCAATACCCCAAAAAACGTCTTCTGATTGGAGTCTTGCGTGAGCCAGGTACGTCTTCTGTCGAGATCGGATATGGCTTCCGTCCTCACCATGCCGGATGTCATCGAAGCCGTGGAAGAGGGGTTCCGGTCCGCAGGCGAGAAAGACGACGTTCCCGTCCGCCTGCCCGTCCACGTAGCGGACCGCCCCTCCGTCGCGCTCTTCATGCCGGCCTACCTCGCCGGATCGCATACGCTGGGCGCCAAGGTCGTCTCCGCGTTCCACGACAATCCTGCCCGGGGCCTTCCGATGATCACGGGATTCTACGTGTTATGCGACGCGGAGACCGGCCGGCTCATCGCCCTGATGGACGCCACTTTCCTCACCGGCATACGTACGGCTGCGGCGTCCGCGGTGGCCACGAAGTACCTGGCGCGCAAGGATGCCAGGGTACTGGGCATCATCGGGACGGGTGTCCAGGGCCGGTTTCACGTGGACGCGATCACGGCGGTCCGCCCCATCGAACGGATCGTCATGTACAACCGGACGCCCGAGCGGGGACGCGCACTCGCGGATGATCTTGCATCCCGGGGGATGTCCTGCAGCCTGGCGGAAACCGCCGCCGACTGCGCGGCCGAAGCAGATGTGCTGGCGGTCTGTACGTCCAGCAAGTCGCCCCTCTTCGACGGCGGCCTGGTTCGTCCCGGCAGCCACGTGAACGCCGTGGGCGTCTACACCGCCGACTCGCAGGAACTGGACGCCGGGTTGATCCAGCGGGCCCGCGTTTTCGTCGATACGTACGAAGGCGCGTTTGAGGAAGCGGGCGACATCATCGTTCCCCTGCGGGCGGGCGAAATCTCCAGAGACCACATCCGCGCGGAACTGACCGAACTGGTGACCGGCAGGAAGGACGGACGGACCGGTGACGGGGAAATCACCGTGTTCAAATCCGTGGGTTACGCCATGGAAGACGCGGTTACTGCGCGGCTGGCCTATGAACGGGCAGCGGATTCGGGGGTCGGCGCCACCTTCGACCTGGAAGCATGAAGCGCGTTTTGATCATCCGATCGGGCGCGGTCGGGGACCTGGTCCTTACGCTCCCCGTGCTCTCCGCGTTGAAGAAGCGCTACAGCGGCCTGTCCATCGACAAGATGGGCGATCCGGGCCGGCTTTCGCTGTTAAAACACTGCGGGTACGTGGACAACGTATTGCCGGTAGACGACCGGAAATTCACCCCCCTGTTCGCGCCGTGCGGACCGGGCGGACCGTGCGGACCGGGCGGACCGGGCGGACCGGGCGGACCGGGCGGACCGGCCGGCGCACCCTCGGGCACTGTTTCGCGGAAGCTGCCCGACCTTTTGATTCGGCGCCTGCGATCCTACGACTTAATGCTCTCCTATCTGCCTGATCCCGATGGTGTGTTCGCGGAGAACCTCCGCAGGTTTGCTTCGGGCCCGGTGCTGACCGGGCAGTCCCGGCCTCCCGACGGTGGCAGAATCCACATGACCCGTGTGCTGATGGACGCGCTGAAACCCCTGGGAATCGAGTCATTGGTCGATCCGCCGTTGGTCGACGTACCGATAAGCACTGCCCCGGACGACGTGCGAGAACTGGAATCGGAACAAAGACTGGTCGCCATTCATCCCGGTAGCGGTGGCGCGGAGAAATGCTGGCCGGCGAGAAACTACGGGGCACTGATCGACCTGTTGGCCGAATCGGGCTTCAGGCCGATGATCACCTTCGGTCCGGCGGATCACCTGATTCGTCGCGACCTGCTGCCCTGGATCGAATCCCGCGATGTCCTGGTTATCAATGACCGTTCCCTCGTGGATGTGGCCGACCTGTATGCCCGGTGCCGGGCGATGATCGGCAACGATTCGGGCATGACTCACCTGGCCGCGGCCGTGGGCACGCCGGTCATCGCGCTGTTCGGACCTACAGACCCGGCCGTCTGGGGCCCAAGGGGGGAGCACGTCCGTATACTGTGGGGGACCGAAGTTCTCGAAGGAGACGTGGACGGCATGAACCGGCAAGGGGTGTTCCACCCGCGAAGCCTCGACGACATCGAAGCGATGAGACCGTTTCGAATCCTGGCGGGACTCTGCGCAGCCGCCGGCGCGTAACGCAAGTTAGATTCAAGAGTTGGGCGTGGTTTCATGTAAATTCCTTTAATACGGTATATTGGAATCGATAAAGTGTTGAAGGCGCTTGACAGAACTTCAAGGGCATACTATGTTCGCCGACATGCGACCAGATTGGTTGACGCTACAGCGTTGGGCCGCGGTTTGCGCCATCGCCCTCTTCGTACTCTCGGCGACGCCCCATGATCACGACCACGATGACGAATGCGTAAGCGGCACCTGTGTTGCCTGCCATGTCCACGGACTGCCGATCCTCGATTCCTTCGATCGCTTCGGCGTGCACGACTTCCCTGATGTGCCGATACACCGCGTATCCGGTGCGTACGCCCAGGTGCATCCCCTGGATGCGGCGACCCGCGGACACGACTCCCGGGCCCCACCTGCCTGAATACCTCCCTTTCGATTTTCACACAGATCGCCCAGTTCCCGATGCGTGTTCGCTGAGTTTGTACCGTCGAAATCCGCCCAGCGCATCGTAAACTTTATATTCTTGGAAATAGTGATTCGAAGTCGCGTCGCTGGCGTGGCGTTGGATCGAGTATACTCCATGCATTCGGAGGAAAAACCCATGGAATCCGGTCCGGAATCCCGGATAGAGCACACGAGCGAAGTACAGACTGCCTTAGAGTCTGAAACCCTGGCCGATTCGGCGGGCGCCGCAATGGCGCCCGTGTTGGAAGCCCGGTCGCTGTCCAAGCGATATGACGAAGTAGAAGCTGTTGTCGGCCTGGATCTCCGTGTCGGCCCGTCGGAGATCTACTGCCTCCTGGGCCCGAACGGCGCCGGCAAGACGACGACAATCCACCTTTTCCTGGGGTTTCTGGAACCGACGTCCGGAAGCGCACACGTGATGGGTCTGGATGTCGCCGAGGAGCCGCTCAAATCCAAAACTCACCTCGCCTACGTTCCCGAGCAGGTTATGCTGTATCGCAACCTGAGCGGCCTGGAAAACCTGGCCTATTTCGCCGCGCTGGGCGGGAAGGAATCCCTGTCGACGGATCGACTCACCGAGATCCTCGGCGAAGCGGGGCTTCAAGCGGATGCGGTCCATTCCCGCGTATCCGCGTATTCCAAGGGCATGAGGCAGAAAGTCGGCATTGCGATCGCCATCGCCAAGGAGGCCGGCGCCCTGCTCCTCGACGAACCGACGTCCGGCCTCGATCCCGAGGCATCGAACGAGTTCTCCGAATTGCTGGAGCAGCTCAAGGACCGGGGCGTAGCGGTGCTCATGGCGACCCACGACCTCTTTCGCGCCAAGGAAACCGGAACACGGGTCGGGATCATGCGGCATGGCCGGCTCGTCGCGGAGATGACCACCGACGAAATCGGCCACGCCGATCTCGAACGCATCTACCTCGAACACATGCACGATTAGGAGCCAACTATGATCAGCCATATCGTCCGAAAGGAATTCATGGACGTAGTACGGGACGGCCGCTTCCGCTGGTGCGCCGCCCTGGTAGGCGCCCTGCTCCTGGTTTCGCTGGGAACGGGATGGGTCCAGGCGCGCAATGCGCAGAAGGAACTCGCCGCCGCACAGGCAACCGCCCGCGATCACTGGGAATCACAGGGCGAGAAGAACCCCCACTCCGCGGCCCACTATGGTGTATACGCGTTCAAACCCCGGCTGGCGCTGTCCTTCGTCGATGAAGGGGTGGATTCCTATACGGGAACGTCCGTGTTTTTAGAGGCCCACAGGCAGAATGACTTCCTGCTGCGCCCCGCACAGGACGCGACCCCCGCGCAGCGCATAGGCGCCTTGACGGCTGCGCAGGTCCTTCAGCACCTGGTACCGCTTCTTATCATCCTGCTGACCTTTGGGGCACTCGCCGGCGAGCGGGAGCGGGGCACGCTGCGGCAACTCCTCGCTACGGGCGTCGGACGCCTCGAACTCGCCATGGGCAAGGCCCTTGGCGCGACGGCTGCCCTGGCGCTGCTCCTGGTACCTGCGGCAGTCGTAGGCGCGGCGGCCATTGTCGTAGGAAGCCCCGGACCGGCGACGTCCCCACTGGTACGCGGCGCCGTGCTTGCCGGGATTTACCTGGCCTATTTTGCCACTTTCATAGGGTTGTCCCTCGCCGTATCTGCCCGGGCCCCTTCGGCGCGGGCCGCGCTGGTCGTCTTGCTGGCCATCTGGGTGGTGAACGGGCTCGTGGCGCCCCGCGTCGCGGTGGATCTTTCGAAATGGCTGTACCCGACGCCTTCCGCGATCGAGTTCGCCCACACCCTTGAACAGGAGATGGCCAACGGTGTGGAGGGCGTTGACCGTCCCGACCGGGCTGTCGTGACGCAGAACCTGCTGGCCCAGTACGGGGTAGAGCGGACCGAAGACCTCCCGATCAACGCGATAGGCGTCTTCCTGCAGCAGAGCGAGGTATTCGGCGACCAGATCTTCGACCGGAACTACGGCGCTCTATGGGACACTTTCAAGCGCCAGGGGTACGTACACGAAGCGCTCGCGGTGACGGCACCGCTGCTGGCGGTTCGGACGCTTTCCATGGGCCTGGCCGGGACCGATGTCGAACAGCACCGCCACTTCGCCGCCGCCGCGGAGCAATACCGGAGGGATCTGGTGGAGCGCTTGAACGGCGAGTTGACCGAAAACTCCCGTACCGGTGAGGTCTACCTCGCCTCCGCCGATCTCTGGTCGCAGATGCCGCCTTTCCGGTACGACGCGCCGGAAGTGTCGTGGGTCCTGAAGAACCGGGCTCTTTCGCTCCTGATGCTCGGACTGTGGCTGGCCGGTGCGTTTGTAGTGGTCACATACGCCGTTCGCCGCGCGGAGGTGGCCTGATCATGCAGACCAAGACCATTAAGACCATCCTGCTTAACGAGTGGCGGCTTCTAGCGGCCGACCGCACCCTGCGGATTGTCCTGCCCCTTTTCATCGTCCTCTTTGCCTACGCGCTGGCCAACGGCATGGCCTGGGTCCGATTCCAGGAGCACACGGTCCAGGTCGTAAGGGAGGGGAATGTCCAACGGACTGAGGGGTTGGAACGCGAACTGGCCGCCATCCAGAACGGAGCCCAGCCGTCCTCCCCCTTCCGCGACCCCCGCAATGCCAACGTGATGGGTGGCCGCCGGGGCGCTCGGTCCGTCGCGCTGGATCCCGGTCCCCTGACCGCCCTGGCGGTGGGGCAAAGCGACTTGCTGCCATACTACTACGATGTCAGCATCTATACCAACGAAACCACGTTCCTGCAGAACGGCGAGGTGGAGAACCCGCTTAACCTCATGGTGGGACGATTCGACCTGGCCTTCGTCGCGATCTACCTGCTGCCATTGCTCGTGCTGGCCATGGGTTTCAACGTGCTATCAGGGGAACGCGAACAGGGCACCCTGGCCCTTACGCTTTCCCAGCCCGTGTCGGCGCGCCGGTTCGTGACCGCGAAGCTCGCGTTCCGCGCCATGCTGGTCCTGACCGCGGCCATCGGGGTGTCTTTGATCGGAATACTGATCTCGGGAGGATTCGGATCTACGGGGCCGCTCGGCAGGATACTTCTGTGGTGCGCGGCGCTGACGGTGTACGCGCTGTTCTGGTTCGCACTCACCGCCTGGGTAAACAGTCTCGGCCGGTCATCCTCCTGGAACGCCACGGTGCTGGTGGGGGCCTGGCTTGTCCTGGTGGTGGTGCTGCCAGCCGCCATCAACATCGCCGCGGGCCTGCTCCATCCCCTCCCGTCGCGGGTGGAGATGATTACTGCCCAGCGCGAAGCCTCGAACGACGCGGTGAACCGCCGTAGCGAGCTGCTTGCCCGTTACCTCGAGGACCATCCCGAACTGACCGGTGGAGACGCGACCGATGAACCCAACCGGGCCGCACTCGCCTGGGCCGCCACAGACGCGGTGAACCAGCGCCTGGAAGAGGTGTCTGAGCGACACCGGGTGGGACGAGACGAGCAGAATGAACTGATCCGCCGCTACCGGTTTCTCTCCCCCGCACTCCTGGTCCAGGAGATGCTGATCGACGCGGCGGGTACGGGTGATGCGCGGTTTGCACGGTTTCAGTCCCAGGTGAGAGCGTTCGCCGGTCAGTGGCAGTCGTTCTTCGTGCCGGCAATTCTGGCCGGGGAGCAGATGTCGGCGGATGTGCTTCCCACGTTACCAGCTTTCAATTACGTAGACGAGTCATTAGGCGACGTGGGCCAGCGCGCGACGGTACCGCTATCGGCACTGATCATGCTGGTCGGGCTGGTAGGTGCGGGCGCCTGGATCGGACTCGGCAAGGTCCGGGGCGCCGGTTGAGCCGGTCCGGGGCGCCGGTTGAGCCGGTCCCGGGCGCCGGTTGAGCCAGCCCCGGGTTTATCCCATAGGAGACTCAGAAAAGAAATGAACTATCAGATCCATCGAGGAACCGTAGACAACATCGGCGTGTTCGTCTCGTCTGCATGTGCGATCCACTGCCTGGCCTTGCCGCTGGTGGTGACGTTCCTGCCACTGGTGGGGCTCGGATTCCTGGCCGGTGAACCTGCCGAGTACGCCATAATCGGCGCGGTACTGCTCGCAGCCGGGAGCGTGGTCGCAGGTGTGAGGTACCACAGGAGCTGGAGGGCGTTTCTCACCTTCGTATTGGCCGCGGGGATAATCATTACGGGTTTCACGGCGGCCGAAGGGAACTTCGAAGTAGTCCTCCATGTAACCGGGGGCGTACTGCTCGCGACGACCCATCTCCTGAACCGGCACCTGTGCCGGACCTGTCCCGCGGCCGGCTGCTGACCGGAATCTTATAGGTAATCACAGGATGAAGGTCGTTCGCCGTCATCGGGCTGCGTCTCCGTCTATCGGCCGGTTGCCGTCTGACGCCACCCCGCGTTCTGCCTGAACGACCAGATCGCTCTTCCCGTCCTGCCGACCGTGAGGCTGCACGCGGGGCCAAAGGTGTGGGTCGTGGTGACGGAGACCGGCTGCGTCTTCATGGAGAATTCGGTGATGCCGAAACCATCGCCGAAGGGACTGGTTTCCGCGGAACGGGCGTGATCGGTGCCAGCCCCGGACCCGGAGCGGTCGGCGCCTGCCCCGACCCCGATACGGTCGGCGCCTACCCCGGCAGGACCGCCGGTCCGGGATGACCATTCTACCACGATATCCAGGTCCGGGCCGCGGAAAGATGCGCGTTTCTCTATCCCGGAAGACTCCGTTCCGGCGTCATCGTCCGTACCCGGCCCCAACCTCGCAGTATCGTCCGCACTCCGTTCCACCGGGCTGGCCATCTTCGTTGCCACGTATCCATACACCCCCAACTCAGCCTCCAGCAGGTCCGCCTCATCGGGCGGAAGCGTCACCGTCACCGACGTGATGTCCCGGAACAGCCGGCCCGGCAGGTCGTCGCCGATGGCGGAACGGTAACGTGTCAGGAACCCGCTTCTGGCGATGGCGGCTGTCCCCGTGCCAGGGTTATGAGGAGGAAGGTCCGGCGCCCAGCGGTCCAGGAACCCGGGATCGTATTCCATTACCCAGGAAATCAGCCGGGCGTCGTCCTTCCGGGGTATATCGACCGTCCAGAACCACGGGATGTCCTGGTCCCGGTACCTCCTCTTCCGCTTAAACCGCGTGATATCCCGTAGCAACGCCCTTTCCAGGCGACCGGCGAGTTCTTCTGATCCACCTTCCTGCTCTATGCCGAACGCGAGGGCGTCTCGGGGCGCCCAGGAAGTACGGCCCGGATCCATGAACTCGAAATAGGTCTCGCGGCCGTAGTAGTAGCGGCCGGTCCACGACATGCCCGTGGCCTGGTCGTGGGTCGTCCGCTCTTCGGTACAGGCGAAGTGCCCGTTCAGAAACCCGGACGCGCCGATGGCACGGTAAGTGTCCGCGTCCAGGAAGATGAGCAAATGGTTCAGATAGACAGGTAGCATGGCTCAGACGGGATACTGGGGGTCATCGGCCGCTGAAAGATCGGCGGGGCTGTTCAACACGCCCCCGGGGTCCGGGGGAACGACCTCGTGATCGACCAGGGGATCGCCCGTGGACTTCATCCAGCGGTCCAGCCGGGCGCGCATTTCGCGCAACACGTCCGCGGATTCGGACCGGCCGGCCAGGTTGCTGGTCTCGTTCGGATCGAACAGAGTATCGTAGAGTCTTTCACGGGGCACGGGCCGGTCGCGCCAACCTTGCTCGATCAGGGTCGATTTCGTGATCGATGCGTCGCAGTTCGTCATGACGGGAAGATCGCGGTCCCCGTATCGCCGGATGTACTTCCAGCGGTGGGTCCGCACGGCCCGTTGGGGCTCATAGGCCGCGTGGAAGTTTACCTCGGCGAAGACTTCTTCCCGGACTTCCGTGGCCTCGCCACTGACGAGTGGGTCCATTGAAACGCCCTGCAGCCAGTCCGGCCAGGCCGACCGCTCGATCCCGGCCAGATCGCAAAGGGTGGGGAACAGGTCGATCTGGCTTACCATGCCATCGATGACCTTGCCGCCGCTGTATCCCTCGGGACCGCGCAGGATGAGCATGACGCCCATGCCGTGGTCGGTGAGGTGGCATTTCATCATGGGGAAGGCGATGCCGTGATCGGTGGTGCAGATGACCAGGGTATCATCCCTCAACCCGCACCGGTCGATGGCCTCCAACACGCGTCCCATCTTATGATCGAGCGTACGGGCGGCATCGATAAAGAGACCCATGTCCCGACGAAGATCCGGCGTATCGGGAAACGGTGCCGGCGGCCGCAAGTAACGGGAATCGGCCGGCGGTTCTCCATCGGGTTGCGGTGCGAAGCCCGCGCCCCTTCGATGGGTCTCGCCGAAGCCCACGTCCAGGTAGAACGGGCGGTCATGGGGTTCGGACAGGAATGATGCGGCGAGTTCCTCGGCAGGCGCCTTCGCGTCACCGGCCTCTCTCGGAAGAACGCGGGACCACCCGGCGTCATCCAGGTTCTTCACCACGTGCTGGAATCCGGCCATCACCGTGTCGTATCCCGCCTTGCGCAGCGTGTGCATGATGAGCCGCTCGGGATGGTGGATCGACCATCCCCGGTTGACCAGGCCGAACATGCCGCAGCTGTGGGCCCATTGTCCGGTGAGCAGGGCCGCCCGGCTCGGGGAACAGGTCGGGTTCGCGCAGAAGGCCGACCTGAAAAGGACCCCGTCCTCCGCCAATTGCTGCAGGGCGGGCGTGAGAACGGCGTGGCCGTAGGGCTGTATGTACCGGCCCGTATCGTGGGAATGGAGGTATACGATATTCACAGACTGACGATCCCTGAGTATGGTTTTCTACCTGTTGCTACATGCGTCGCGGCCTGCTACATGCGTCGCGGGTTGTACGTACATGCGGCTCGGCTTGCTACATGCGCCTCGGCACCTCAATGCCGAGCAGGTCCAGCACTG
>JAPPBT010000035.1 GCA_026702745.1 Gemmatimonadota bacterium | reverse complement strand
GTAGTCCCGCAGGAAGCTCGCCGCGTCCACGACCGTGACCATCGTGTCGAGGCGCGAAACCTGACCCAGGCTCACGCCGTTCTCGTCCTCGAAGGTGAAGGTCTGCGCGACCGGAATGGGCTCGGAGATCCCCGTGGACTCGATGAGCAGGTAGTCGAAGCGTTTCTCCTGCGCGAGCCGCGAGACCTCGGCGAGCAGGTCGTCCCGCAGCGTGCAGCAGATGCAGCCGTTGGTCATCTCGACCAGCTTCTCCTCGGTCCGGGAGAGTTCCGCACCGCCGCGCTCAACGAGCGCCGCGTCGATGCTGACCTCGCTCATGTCGTTGACGATAACCGCAACGCGCATGCCCTCGCGGTTGTTGAGCACGTTGTTTAGCAGTGTGGTCTTGCCGGCGCCGAGAAAGCCGGACAGGACCGTAACAGGGAGTCTATCTGACAGGGGCATTTCAGTTCCTTCAGTCATTGGGTGGTGAAACATTCCAGCGGATGATGGATACAGGTACTTTTAAAGGCGTGTTCCAATGGTTCTCCGATTTTGGGAGTGATGAGGGTACGTCTCAGCCCGTATCGTCTTTCTCCGAACTGCACTGCGCGCAGGTTCCCAGCAGTTCGACGACGGGCCGCCTGGTACGGAATCCTATTTCCTTGCCCGCCGCTCTGAGGCTCTTGGCCACGCTGGGATCTTCAACCTCGGCCACTTCGCCGCAGTCGTCGCAGATCAGGAACTGGCTGGCGTGGGGATGATCCGGATGGGCGCAGCCCACATAAGCGTTCAGGGTCTCGAGCTTGTGCACCAGACCCTGCTCGAGTAGGAAATTCAATGCCCGGTAGACCGTCGGAGGCGCGGGTTTCCGGACGACGCCGCGCATGCGCTCCAGCAGGTCGTAAGCACTGAGCGGTTTTTCAGCCACGCACAGCAGTCGAAGCACGGACTTGCGTTGTTCGGTCAGTCGCGCGCCTCGCTCACGGCACAACACCTCGGCTTGTTCCAGAACCTGGGAAAGTGCTTCGTTATTCACGGGTTCCTCCTTGCTACGCACATCCCCCGGCGGGCAGATGCGTGCGGCGGCTATCAAGGAATTGCGTTAACACCACAGACTAAACATAAACGCTCAGTTCCAAATCCGGTCAATCACCTAAGGCGGCGACCAGCGTGCGGATGTTGTGTAACATCATGCCAAGGTGGGTGCCGGCCGGACCGTCCGCCTTCGACAACGCGTCGGAATAGAGCGTGCCGCCGATCTGCGCGCCGGTTTCCCGGACGATCTGGTCGAGCAGGCGGCGGTCGGAAATGTTGTCGATGAAGACGGCCGGGATCTTATCCCTGTTGATCTGGCGAATCAGCCTGGCCACGTCGCCGGCGGAGGGCTCCGCTTCGGTGCTGAAACCGACCGGCGCATGGAACTCGATGCCGTAGGCTGCCGATAGATAGCCGAATGCGTCATGGGAGGTGACCACCTTGCGCCGTTCGACCGGCAGCGAATCGATCGCCTCGAGAACCTGTGCCTCGATCGTGTTGATCTCCTCCATATAGCGTGCTGCATTGTGGCTATAGATTTCGGCCCCCGCAGGATCGACCGCAGCCAATCCGTCGGCGATGTTGCGAACATAGATCCGGGCATTGGCCAGGCTCTGCCACGCATGGGGATCGATCTCGCGGCGGTCTTGGTCCGCGATCCAGAGGGGCTTGACGCCGGCGGTCGCCGTCACCACCCGCCCCTTGAATCCGGATGCCTCCGTCAGGCGGTCCATCCAGCCTTCAAACCCCAATCCATTCACGACCAGCAGCCGGGCTTTCGCGACGGACCGGGCGTCCGCCGGGGTCGGCTGATAGACGTGCGCATCTCCATCGGGGCCGACGAGGGTCGTGACAAGCACCCGTTCGCCACCGATCTGTTGAACCATATCCCCCAGGATGCTGAACGATGCGACTACGTCGATGGGGGCATCGGCCCGGGCAGTCCCCGGTCCTGACACGGCGATCAAACAGGCGGCTAAAACGGAAGAAAGGACAGATCGTCTGAATATCATGGGTATATCCTGATTCATTTCTGGCATCACGCTTCCAGATGGCGGCGTGGCCTGAGGTGCGTCATGATTACGCCGTCAGGCCCGAAGGACAGTGAAAACAGATAGAACGCTCCCGCCGTCAGGATGATGGCGGGACCGGAAGGCAAGCTGGCGTGATAGGACAACAACAGGCCGACATACCCGCCCAGAAAGGCCGCAATCACACCGATGACCACCAGGGGCGCGAGGTCACGCGTCCAGAACCGGGCGGCAGCCGCGGGAAGGATCATGATCCCCACCGCCATCAGGGTCCCCAGGGCATGAAACCCGCCCACCAGATTGAGGACCGCCAGCACGAGAAAGCTGTAATGACCCACCGGGCTCAAGGGGCTGACCGAGCGGAGAAAGCCCGGGTCGAAACACTCCATCACCAATGGCCGGTAGAGGACGGCGAGTCCGAACAGTGTGACCGTGGCGATGCCCGCAACCAGAAATATGGCGGCATCGTTCAAGGCGAGCACAGTGCCGAACAGGATGTGCAGCAGGTCGACATTGCTGCCGCGCGTCGAGACGATGACGACCCCGACGGCGAGGGAAATCAGATAGAAGGCGGCCAGGCTGGAATCCTCGCGGGCCACGGTGGTACGGGCCACCAGTCCGGAGAGCATGGCCACGGTCACTCCCGCGATCACCCCGCCGAGCGTCATGGCGCCGAGGGACAGCCCCGCGACGAGGTATCCGAGCGCCGCACCGGGTAGAATGGCGTGGGCCATGGCATCCCCGGTCAGACTCATCCGCCGCAGGGTCAGGAACACCCCGATGGGGGTAGCCCCCAGTGAAAGGGCAAGGCACCCGACCAGGGCCCGGCGCATGAAGCCGAATTCGACGAAGGGGGCGATGACGGCATCGTACATTACGCGCCCTCCAACGGAAGGTCCACCGGACGGGAAGGAACCCGGGCGATCATCTTGCACATACGGCCGCTCCTTCGTCAAAGGCCTCGGTGAGACGGCGCGCATGGTCGAGATTCGCTGGAGAAAGGACGTCCTCCGTCGGTCCGGCGGCGATCTGCTCGCGGGCCAGCAGAAGGGTCTCAGGGAACTCCGATCGGACCTGGTCCAGGTCGTGCAGAACGGCGACCACCGTCCGCCGCTCCCGGTGCCAGCGACGAATGAGCCCCTTGAGATCACGCACCGTCGCCGAATCGATGGCCGTGAACGGCTCGTCCAGAAGAATCAACCGAGCGTCCTGGAGGAGCAGGCGGGCGAACAGGGCACGTTGCATTTGCCCACCGGAGAGCGTGCCGATGGGGCGCCGCTCGAAACCAGCCAGCCCAACGGTATCCAGGGCCTCGCCAACCATCCGGTCGCCTTCCCGTCCGAATCGACGGGAAGCGCCCGTCTTCCTCCACAATCCCATGGCCACCACGTCGAAGACCGAGATCGGAAAACTCCAGTCTATTTCGGACTGTTGGGGGAGGTACGCGATTTCCGAGGTTTCTATCCCCGTCAACCTGATTTCACCTCCAAGTGGCGCGAGGCTGCCGATGGTCCCTTTGAGCAGCGTCGACTTTCCGGCGCCGTTCGGTCCCACCACGGCGACGAGGGCACCGGCACGGATGGCGTAATCGAGATGATGGACCGCGGGATGGCGGTCATATCCGAGGGTCAGGTTGTCGAAACGCAAGATCGTACTGTCCATTGACGCACTCACATCAGGTGACGCACTCATATCAGGTGACGCACTCATATCAGGGCCCAGGCGACTGCACACCACAACAGACCGGCGGCCACGCCAGCAAGCGCGAGGCGCACTCCGAAACCGGCCCTCAGGGGTGAGAATCCAGGTTTGTTAATCTGTGGTATCATGACAATTCGCAATGACCATCCGCGCGGAAAACAAGCCAGCGCCTTCCGTCTACAGTCCGATGGCCGGTTTCAGTACAAACGACGCGTTCAGCGACCACAGCCCCAGAAAGACCAGTAGGGTGCCGCCAAGCGCACCCAGGCCGGCGGCCGCCAGGGTCCACAACGGTGATCGGTGGGCCATCACCGAACTCGCCCATGCCCGCGCCTCCGTCGCAATGATGGCCAGGACGACGATGGTGATCGCCGTACCTATGGACATGGCGACCACGGAAAGCGCGCCGTACCAGATCAAATCCAACGCGGTGGCGAGGATCAGCACAAACAAGGCGCCACTGCATGGACGCAATCCAATGGCCAGGACCACACCAGCCGCCGCATGCCGGTTGCCGGCCGAATCAATCTCGGCCGCGCTGGGCATATGCCGGCAGCCGCTGTCCTCCCCATGCACCTCATGGGTCTGATCGTGGTGGACTTCGCCGGTTCCGCGCCGCAACCGGCGGAAGCTCTCGGACAAGACGCCGACCGCACGTACCAGCAAGTAGAATCCAACGAGCGCAAGCATGGTGAAACTGGCTCGCGTCGCCCATAACGATGCCGTTTCCGGCGCCATCGGCAGCCATCCGGCCAGAACGATGGGGACGCAAATCAGCAACAGCGCCGTCACGCCCTGGAGGAGCGCGGCCGCGGCGCCCATGGCGATACCGCGATTCAACCGGCTCGGGTGGGTCAACAGGTAGGTCGTCAATACGATCTTCCCGTGTCCGGGTCCCGCGGCATGCAAGATGCCGTAAAGAAAGCTTGTCAGCACCAGGACCAGGCCGACGCCTTCCTGGCCACGCAATGATTCGAATTCCTGTGTCAGTTGCACGAGGAATTCATTCTGCATGGCCCACACCCATAGCGCCACCCGGTCCCAGACCGCCAATGCCGGCCCGGTGTCAACGTGGCCTTCACCCCCGGACTGGCCGGCGGCGACAGACTCGACCGGCAGCATCGTTGTCCCGTGGATGTCCGACGAGAACGAGACGGCACACAGGCATGCGAGAATGAACGCCACATAGCAACCGATACGCATCGTAAAGACACCTTTTCAGCAAACAGTTTCAGCTAAAGGAATGCCGAAGTCCTCATCGCCGCCCATATCGATATCAGGCGGATCACCGCCGATCGATATTGTTATGTTATAACATTTCGCAATATAACCAAACGGGATATGTTGTCAAGCCCAAGATTCAGTATACCGATAACGGCGGCCTGGGGATGCTGGAGGGGTTCCGGACGGGAGCAGGAAGGGTTTCGGACGCGGGGTCATTCCCATTCGATAGTGCCGGGCGGCTTGGAACTGAGGTCGTAGACCACGCGGTTTACGCCCCTTACTTCATTGATGATGCGGTTCGAGACGTGGGCTAGAAAGTCCGTGGGCAGGCGCGCCCAGTCAGCCGTCATGAAGTCCAGCGTGGTCACGGCGCGGAGGGCGATGACGCGCTCGTAGGTACGGGCGTCACCCATCACGCCGACGGTCTTGACCGGAAGCAATACGGCCAGCGCCTGGGAGACCTCGTCGTACAGGCCGGCCCGGCGCAGTTCGTCGATGAAGATCCTGTCTGCGTCCTGAAGCATGGCTACACGCTCCCGGGTGACTTCTCCCAGCACGCGGATGCCCAGGCCCGGTCCCGGAAAGGGATGGCGGTTGATGATCTCGTCGGGCAGGCCGAGTTCCCGTCCCACGGTGCGCACCTCGTCCTTGAACAGGTTCCGGACCGGTTCCAGCAGCTCCAGTTCCAGGTCGTCCGGCAACCCGCCCACGTTGTGATGGGTCTTGATGACGCTGGCCGGGCCCACCACGGAAGCGCTTTCGATCACGTCGGGGTAGAGGGTGCCCTGGGCCAGGATGTGGACGCCGCGAAGCGAGGTCAGTTCGCTTTCCAGGACGCGGATAAACTCGTCCCCGATGATCTTGCGCTTCTGTTCCGGTTCTTCCACGCCTTTCAGCCGGTCCAGGAACCGGTCCGAGGCGTCGACGAATCGGAACCGGGCGTTGATGGTCCGGCGGTAGGTCTCCTCGACCTCCCGTGCTTCGTCCTTCCGGAGCATGCCCGTGTCCACGAAGATGCAGGTCAGGCGGTCGCCGATGGCCCGGCCGATCAGCGCCGCCACGACCGAGGAGTCCACGCCGCCGCTGGCGAAGCAGGCCACGCGGCGCTCGCCCACGGTCTCCCGTATGGAAGTTATCGCCCCGTCGATGAAGGACTGCGGCGTCCAGCTTCCTTCGCAGCCGCATATGGCGAATACGAAGTTCTCCAGGATCTCGCGGCCCTGGACCGTGTGCACCACCTCGGGATGGAACTGCACGCCGTAGATCCTGCGCTCCGGATGGGCGACTGCGGCGATGTGTCCGTTGTCGGAGCGGGCGATGACGTCGAAATCCGGCGGCGGCGCCTTGAGTTCGTCACCGTGACTCATCCAGACCGTCATGCGCTCCGGCAGGTCGCGGAACAGGGGCGTTTCACCCGTCGTCCGGATCCCCGCGTTGCCGTATTCCCGGGTTCCGGCGTGGGCGACCTCGCCTTCGTGGTAATGGCCCATGAGCTGCAGGCCGTAGCAGATCCCGAGGATCGGCTTGCCCGCCTCGAATATGGCCGGGTCCGGATGGGGCGCGTCCTCCCCGTACACGCTGGCCGGACCACCCGAAAGGACGATGCCGGTGACGTTGCGCGCCGAGAGTTCAGACGCCGGCGTATCGAAGGGCAGCACCTCGCAATAGACGTGGCTTTCCCGTATGCGCCGCGCGATGAGCTGCGTGTACTGCGCGCCGAAATCGAGGATGGCAATCCAGTTCGAGTCAGCCATTTACCGGGTTTCGGAGGGATGAATAAACGGGTGCCGTCACATAAACGTACAGGTTGAATAATATAGCCGGTTCATCGCCTGTCGTCCAGCGTTGAAAGTATCTCGCCGAGTTCAGATTCGCCCGAGATCAACCGGAGCGTGATATCCAGGGCAACCAGGTGTTTTCTGATGGCATGGTCCGGGATCCGGACGGCATCTTTTTCCGTGGTGACGATAAAATCCGCGCTGGACTCTTCGGCCAGGGACAGTGCCCGGTCCAGGTCGGAAGGGGTGAAGGGGTGGTGATCCCGGTACGCCAGGACCCGGTTCACGCGTGCCCCGGCGTCCGTGACCGTTTGCACGAAGGAAGCGGGGTTGGCGATCCCGCAGAGAACCAGTACATCGCGGCCGTCCAGCCGGTCCGCCGGGAGCTGGGTACCGTCGTCCAGGCCGTCGTTCTGGTCTTTATCCAGTCGTCGCAGGCCCGCGGGTTCATAGACGGCTTCGATGAGCGCCAGGTGGGGGAACTCGCTTTTGATACGCGCCGTGTCGACTACCGCGGATCGGGCCTGGTCCGTCCGCGTCAGCACCAGTGCACGGGCGCGCCGGAGCGAGGAAACCGGTTCGCGAAAGGGGCCGGCGGGGAGCAGTTGGCCCAAGTTGCGCTCCGGGCCGAGCCGGCAGGTAGCGTCGTGCACCACGATGTCCACCGTGCGGGCCGTGCTCCGGTGCTGGAATCCATCGTCCAGCAGCAGCACGTCCGCACCGAACCGGTCAATGGCCAGCCGCCCCGACGCGGTACGGCTCGGGCCGACGACCACCGGCACATCGGGAAGGACCGAGGCCAGGAAGGCCGGTTCGTCGCCCGCCTCCCGCCAGGCGGCGCCCGGTGTGACCGCCTGGGTCGAACGGGCGTTCCTGCCGTAACCCCGGCTCAGCACGGCGGGCCGGTAGCCGGCGTCCAGCAGGCGGCGGGCGAGGTACCTCACCAAGGGCGTTTTCCCCGCGCCGCCCGCGGTCAGTGCGCCTACGCTGATCACCGTGACCGGAAGCCGAACGGAAGCCAGCAGCTTCTTGTCGTACAACCCGTTGCGTAATCGGACCGCCATGCCCATCAGCAGGGACGCAGGCCGCAGCGCGAGGCGCAGGAAGCGAATGGACGGAGCGCGCTCTCCGGGGTCCATCAACCGGGTAATGAACGGCGTGTGTTGCGGGTAGCGCCGCCGCCCGGATCCGCCGGGTCTGCCCGGGTTCGGCTCTAGGATCCACCGGTCGGCCAGGTCCAGGGTGCGATCCACGGCCTTCGCGCACTCGAGCACGGCATGCTGTGCGGCCGCGCCGACCTGTGCACGCTTCTCCGGGTCATCCAGCAATCCAAGCCACTCCCGGGCGAGTTCGTCGCCGTCGTGAACGACCCTGCCGCCCCCGGTCCGCAGCAGGGCCGCGGCGCTCGCCCGGACGTTCT
>JAPPBT010000034.1 GCA_026702745.1 Gemmatimonadota bacterium | reverse complement strand
GAGAGGCTGTCGAAGTCATAGGCGCCTTTGGCGGCATCGGTGATCGTCGTCTGGCCGTGCACGTTCAGTGCTGCCATGGAAAGGATGAGGAGGCCGAGGAGCGTTCTCAGGGCGAAACGGTACAGGTGGCGACGTGGCATGATGAGCTCCTTTGCAGTAGTTGCTGTGGTTGTGTGATTGCGCTGAAGGCGCGACGTTAACGCATGAATGAAAGGGATGATCGCTGACACGACAGATCCGGCGCGAACCGCCGGGTGTGCCGGGCCTACGTCTCGCGACGTTTGATCCGGATGTGAGGCTGAAGAGAAAAAGGGCATGAAAAATCCCCGTGCCGTGGGTGGATCAGAAGTAGCACGGGGACGCTTGATGGTCCGCGGGGTGCGGGTCCGCTTGAGGGACGCGAGGGTATCCTGATGCGTTGTCGTTACGCCCGTTAAATGGGCATGACGATTACACTATACAGGTGTTTTGTAGATATGTCAAGCGGGTTACGAAAAAAAGTTTGTTCATGTTTCCAGCTTTTAGGCTTCGATGCCAAATACAACCTCAATGATGCTTGCCATGCGCCTGCGACGTCTGAGCATTCCGGGGATGCTGGAAATACCTGCTACAGCCGCCTTGCCGACATGCACGCCATCTTTCCTCGTCGTAGTCCACACCTGAAATCGACAAATCCCAATCTGGAAAGCAGGCCCTGGTGCGTTTCGACTGGTAATCTCCGGGGTCGCTCGGGGTCGTCTTTCTCGAAAGGAACCACGAAATCCGCGTTGACCAGGATCCCGCCGGGTGCCAGGAGTCCGTAGGCTGGCCGGTAGACGGCTTCGAGGGCGTCGACGCCGCCGAGATCGTGTAGGGTCTGAAGGGTGAAGATGGCGTCGAAGGGACTGAGCCCGCAGGTCCAGCCGTCGCCTCTCAGGTCGGCTTGAATCAGGCGTGAGTCTTGGTGGCCAGATTCTTCGAGCAGTTCGTCTACGTGTAAGACCAGTGCCGGCTCGACCTCGATCCCCGTGTATTCGACGGAACTTATCTTTCCCGACTCCGACCCATCGAAAAACGCACTTAGCACAGTGTGGACTAGTCCACCTGCGCCAACACCAAGTTCCAGCAGCCGGATCATTGCGAGATGATCGCTCCCGGGCGATTCCACCTGGTGATGTTCGCGCCACTCACCCCGCCATCCGACGAGCGTCCGTACGACGCAATCCGCCATTGCCGCCCGCTCGGGCCATCTTCGGTCCAGGTCCTTCGTCCACGCATCGATGTAGTCCGGTCCCGTGAAATCGGACAGCGCCATCTTCTCGCTCCCTGGTCGGTCCGCAACTGCTTCCGCTGCGCCGCACCGGCCTCCCTAGTCCGTCCGCGTCGGCTTGCGACTGTGACTGAAGGAATCGAGCCGGGGCGTATCGGGCGGCCAGTACACCGCTTCGTTGGACTCCTGCCAGGGGTTGCCGCACATGTTGGTGAGGATGTGCCACTCGGCCGCGCCGATATCGGGGTCGGGATGGAAGAGGAAGCGCTTGAGTCCGGCTTCCCGGGAGGCGTTCAGGATACCGGCCAGGTCCCGGGCCGGCATGGCGTCGCCCGCGTGGGGCGCGCGCCCCGTGGAGACCCAGCAGATGCACTTGTCCGTATCTCCGATGGCCTCCAGGGCGCGGCGGGTCTCCCCGTACACGATGGTGGAGAAGAACTCCTCGGGAAATCCCATTTCCATGTCCATCAGGGTGCGTACGCCCGGCAGGTCGATGCCGAAGAGCAGCTTCACCACGTCGAAGGCGTCTTCCTCGGTAAGCGACGGGTTCCACTTCCGCAGCCGCTGCACCCAGCGGGAGACCGTCCCGTACATGCCGTCGAAGCCCCGGTGCCAGTAGTAGTGCTTGGGGAAGATGAAGTCGAACCAGGACGCCATGGCGTGGTAGTCCTGGCAGGTCAGCGAGGAGAAGGCCGCCGTGCGGGGGATGCCGCCGAGCTCCACCTTCCGGTTGAGCTTGCCGACTTGTTCGGCGATGGCGGCCATGTGTCCGAGGGCCGTCTCCCGGCGGGCGCGGAGCCAGTAGAGGGCGTCCTCGTTGATGTCGAAGAGCTGCATGCCCGCCAGCATGCCGCCCGGCGCGCGGTAACGCACCTCGGCCGGGGTGAGCTGGTGAAACCGGTCCCAGAGGTGTTCGATGCCGCGCTGCAGACGGTCCATATCGTACCCCAGGGCGGCGAAGCGCGTGTCCTCGCCGGGTCGGATCTCGAAGAGTTCACCCCCGTGGTGGAAGGCGAGTTCGTAGTGCTGCTCCCCCGGTCCGTCGATGAGGAAGCCATGGGCCTGGGGCAGGGCGTTCATGGCGTCCTGGACCGTCGCGGCGTGGCCGATCACGCCGTATGGATCTTCCTCCACGGGACGCTGGCCCCCGCCCAGACCAGCGCCGAAGGTGATGATGTGCCAGCCCCGCTCCCTGGCGTCATCGAGCATTGCGGCGAAGAGGCGTTTCTTTTCAGGGTCGCGCGGTCCCTCCACGGGCGGATCGACGCCGAAGGACCGGTACACGGCGGGATCGCTTTCGAAAACCGGCATCCTCGTGCCGTCCTCCCGTTCGAAGTGGAGATAGCCCACCACGATGCCGGTGACGCCCCCGTCCTGCCACGCGTCGAAGATCCGCTTGTAGTCGGTAATGTACCGTTCGAGGGGGTTATGGACGAATATCCAGGCTTCCATTTCGGTCTCCTTTTACGAGGTCAGCAGCCGGCACAGATGGGGAATGAACAGCCGGTTGTCGGCCGCGACGTAGATCAGTTCGCCCCCCATGCGGCTGAAACTCTTGCCCATGCGGTTGTAGTAGGCCGGGTCGTCCATGGGCGGCTCCCCGGCGTTCCAGTCCCAGTCCTCCTCCGTGAGGTCGTTCACCGCGATGAAGGGCCGCACGGGTCCGAGCCCGTCCTGCCGCCGCAGGTTGTTGGCGATCGAGACGGATTTTTCGAAGACCTGGGGCGCCATGATCGAGGAACCGACGGACAGGAACGCGCCGCCGTCGATGCGCGAGACGCCCTCGGCGAAGACCTGGAAATCGATCATCCCGCCCCGCCCGTACGCGGCGCCCGCTGTGCCGCTGGCCAGGGGATGTGTATATACGATGTCGTACCCGATACCGGGATGCACGGTGAGCGGCACGCCCAGACGACAGGCGTTCCCGGTCAATGAATGTTGCTTGTGGGGATGTTCGACGGCGTGGCGGCCCGGTGCGATACCATGCCGCACGATCATCTGCAGGAGGTCGGCGCGGGCGGGCATGGCCTCGTCGTCCACGGGATCGGCGGACCAGTCCGCGAGCGCCTGCCGAAGTGCGGCCGGATCGGGAATATGGTACCCGTCCTCGACGATCATCCGACCCACCGACTCCCCGTACCCCATGCCGCCCGCCGTGCCGGTCAGTACGGCCAGCGCCGTATGCCGGCCGGTCTCGTCCCACGTGCCGAAACGTCCTAGGGCGACATGGCCGCGCACGTCCTCCTCGGACCTTCCGTGGAACGCGTATTCCCAGTCGTGGATCACGCCCGCGCCGTTGGTGGCCAGGTGGGTGACCCAGCCGTCTTCCATCATGCGCGTGACCACGGGGGCGAGCCCGTTCTTCACGAGGTGCGCCCCGTAGGCCAGCATGACGGAAGCGCCCCTGGAACGGGCCGCGCGCATGCGGTCCGCTATCGTCCCGATCTGGCTGGTCTGGCGGGATGTAGCCGGGGGCAGCTGACCATCGGGATCGACGCGAATGTCGTCGATATGATGCTTGCTTTCCCGGTCCGCCAGCGATTCAACCTGCACCCTGCGGCCATCGATGCGCGGGTAGCCCATGGGCATCCGTTCCGGAGAAATGATGCATGGAGGAGAGGATCGATCGCCTGCCTGAAGGCTAATATACGGCCGGGGCGGGTCGCGCCAACGTTTTTCAGATACCGATCTCGACGTTCTTGACCGACACGCCCCGGCGGGTGATCTCGAGGTCGACCCGGCACGCTTCCGTGTCGATGAGGAGCCGGTAGGCGCCCGGCGTACCCGGGGCGAAGGAAACGGTGTCGATGACCTGGCCCTTGAGGGCGGCCAGGGCTTCGTTGGTCTCCGCGACGGCCTGCTTGACGGCCGCTCCCCTGGGGGTGCCGTTGAACAGCCGTAGGAGCCGCTTCTCGGCCACGGCGCTCTGGCGTCGTCGCACGCGGCCGGACTGCAGGGTGAGTTCGAGAACGTTCTCGAGGCTGGGGACGTTTTCCGGGGAAACCTGTCCCGTTTCGATGTCCCGCCGCAGGGCGAGGTAGGGGATCCTGGCATCCTCGTCCGGCAGGGACGCGGTGAATCCGTCCAGCTCTTCCAGCAGCAGTTCCCGGTCCTGTTCGTCAAGCCTCGGGACGCCGCCGTCACGACCCGGCACGGTTGTCCCTTTCGACCGCTCCGCCGCACACCACGGGCTGCGTGCGCCGTCTTTCGCGTACCGCGGGCGGTGTGCACCGTCTATCCCGTTCCACGGGTCGCGGTGACAACAAGGTGTCGTTTGCGGAAAACCCCGCGGCCAGGAAGGATTCCTCGGCCCCGCCGAGCCGCCAGGCGGATTCACGGACGATCCTGCGCAACAACCGCAGGTAGAGGATGGCCGCACCACTCATTTTTCCACCTCCTCCGCCACCAGCGCTTCCATCTCGTGCTCGAAGCCGCCGGTCTCCACCGGGCAGTGCATGCCGCATTCCTTGGGCGCGTTCTTCTCCCACCACCAACGCCCCGCGCGCGAGTCTTCGCCGGGCTTCGTGACCCGCGTGCACGGCATGCAGCCGATGCTGGTATAGCCCTGTTCGTAGAGGGGATGCTTCGGGATGTCATAAAGCTCGATGTAGTCCCAGACCTCTTCCTCGGTCCAGTCCGCCAGGGGGCTGATCTTCGCCAGTCCGCCGTGGTCGTGGTCGATCTCGATTTTGCGGATGTTCGCCCGGCTGGCCCACTGGTCGCGCCGCAGCCCGGTGAACCACCCGTCCAGGCCCTCGAGTGCGCGCCGGATCGGCTCGACCTTGCGCACGTTGCAGCATTTGAAGCGCGATTCCACGGACTTGTAGAACAGGTTCACGCCGTGGGCGCCCACCATGTTCTCCACCTGGAGCAGGTCGGGGAAATACACCTGGATGTCGATTTCGTAATGGTCCCGGACCCGGTCGATGAAGTCGTAAGTCTCCTGGTGCAGCCGTCCCGTGTCCACCGTGAACACGTGGATGTTCGGATCGATCTGCCAGGCCATGTCCAGCAGGACCATCCCCTCCGCCTGGAAGCTCGTACACAGTCCGGCGCGCCGGCCCCAGCGGTCCAGGGCCCATTCGATCACGGCTTCAGGGGATTCCCCGTCGAACTCGATGGCCAATTGACCGGCTTCAAACTCATCCAGGAAGTCGCGGCCGGGGTGGTCCGGGCGCTCCAGGTGGGCCGGGTGGTCGGGGTGTTCCGGGTGGTCCAGGTGTTCCGGGCGGTCCATGGTGCTCATTCCTCTCCTGTGACAGTCGCGGCGACTTCGATTCCGGTGGCAATCGCGGTCAACTCGTCGTCGCTGTGGCGGTGAAAGAACTTCTGTATGGTCTCGTCGTCCGTTTTCTGATCCAGGTAAGCGCCGAACAGCCGTTCGGTATAGAGATGAACGAACTCCGCGGGCACGCGTCGGAGCACGGGCTGGCCGATGGCGGCCTGTCCGCTCAGTCCGCCGCGGAGGAACAGGTCGTATCCCCGCAGCCGCTCGCCGCCCTCGCCCCGCTCGCGGAGCGTCGTGGCCTGAAACCCGATATCGCCGATCCAGTGGTGAGCGCAGGCGTGGGGACAGCCGTCCAGGTTCAGCCGCAGGCCCTTCGCCCGGTCGCCGAAGACCCGCTCCATGTGTTCCACGATTTCCGCCATCTTGGTCTTGGTCTCCCCGACCGAGTAGTTGCAGAAGGGCTCGCCCGTGCACGCGATGCTGGTACCGCGCAGGTCGTTGACCTCCATGGGAAAGCCGATACCGGCCACCGCAGTGGTGACCGATACGAGCTTGTCTCCGGGAATGTCCGTGAGGATGACGTTCTGGCGGCGGGTCAGCCGGAATTCGCCCCCGTATTCGTCGGCCAGGTCGGCCAGCTGGATCATCTGCGTGCCGGTGCACAGTCCCAGGAACACGGGAAAACCGGCGTAGTACAGTCCTTCCTGCACCTGTTCGTGTATGCCCGTGTGGTCGTGCTCCACCTCGGGCGGCGCGGGTGCCTCGCCATCGTCCAGCCGGTATCCCAGCCGGGTTTCCACGCGCTCGCGGTAGGCTTCGACGCCCAGGTCGGCGACCATGAACTTCAGCCGGGCCTTCACGCGGGACATGCGGTACTTGAGGTCTTCCTTCCACACGTCGATGATGGCGCGCAGTACCGGGATCACGTCGTCCACGGGCACGAAGACGCCCAGGTCGCTCGACAGCCGCGGCCAGGTGGACAGCCCGCCGCCGATGCGTACGGCGAATCCGGGGTTGCCCGCCTGCATGATCCCAATCAGGCTGATGCAGTTGATCTCGGGCGCGTTGCACTGGTGGGGGCAGCATGAGATGGTGATCTTGTGCTTGCGAGGGAGGTCGCAGTAATCTGGGTTCCCGTAGAAGAAATCGGCGACTGCCTCGATGACCGGACGGGCATTGAAAAGTTCGTCGGCGGCCAGTCCAGCCACGGGGCAGCCCGTGATGTTCCGCACGGTGTCGCCGCATCCTCCGCTCGTGGACAGCCCCGCGCCGTTCAGCGTTTCGAAGATCCGGGGCAGGTCGTTCAGCTTCATGCCGTGGAGTTGGATGTTCTGGCGCGTGGTCAGCTCGCCGTAGTCGCCGCCGAAATCCTGGGACACCCGGCCGATGGTGCGCAGCTTGTGTGGCGTCAACTGTCCGCCCGGCAGCTTGACCCGCATCATGAAGTGGCCCACCTTGGGCTTGTCGTGATACAGCCCGTACCACTGCAGGCGCACCACGTCCTCCTCCGATATCTCCTCGTAGCCCTGGTCGATCAGTTCCGGCAGGTCGTTGATGACCTCCATGGGCGCCTTCTCGTGCTTGAGCCGCTCCACGTAGTTGCGCTTCCGGACCAGGTCCCAGGTGGGTTCCGGTTGTTCGCGCCGAGGTCTTCGGACCGCTTTTGCCATTTATCTTCCCATTTCTGGTGCGTCTTGCAGATGTGTCTTCCAGATGTGTCTGCCAGGTACGTCTGGCCACGGATTCGTTGAGAACGAAGTCCCAGTATACCGGGCTCGAAATGGGGTGTCAACATAAAAAATCACAATCTTGATCAAAATAGTAAATATTAGCGATCTGGCATGGCGAAAGTGTTTGGTATACGAGATCCGGGTTGCCAAATCATACTGATTCGATTAGCAGGTCAAATTCCGTTATAGCCGGATGGGAACCGGCCGCGTTAGAGGATCTCAAAAAGGGCACTTCAGGTGAATGGAGGGATTATCGATGACCGACTATCTGAATCACGAAGGAAGGATAAGTCGGCTTGAGGGGATTATCGAACAGATCGACAAGAGATTGGGAACGATTGAAAGGGTGGGCTTAACGCTACTCGCGGTCCTGTTGGCCGGCGTTGCTACGATTCTGGTTAAACTGTGGTCACTGTGAGTAATGAATCGGGAGGTCGCCGGGACCAAAACTATCAGAATCAACGGTCGTTACCGGAGCCTTCAGGCGATCCTTCAGGCGATCCTTCACCCGATTCATCACCGGACTCTTCGTTTCGCCTGTTCCGCATCCACAGCCAGTACGCCGGGATGCCCAACGAGGTGATGGTCAGCCCGATCAGGGTATTTCCGGGGTCGCTTATGACGATGGACACGAAGAAGATCACGCCGATGAGCACGAAGATCGCGGGTGTGACGGGATACCCGAGGGTGCGGTAGGGCCGGGGCACGTCGGGACGGGTGCGCCGGAATATGAACACGCTGAAGGTGGTCGTGATGTAGAAGAGCCACAGGGAGCCGGTCCGCGCCGCGATAATGGCGCCCCAGTCGCCCAGGAAAATGATATTGAGGATGCCCACAGCGGCCAGGAACACGACGGCGTTGGCCGGCGTACGGTAGCGCGGGTGGACGCGGGCTACCCATGAGAAGAACATCTTCTCGCGGGCCATGGCGAAGAAGACGCGCGGTCCGGTGAGCATGCCGGCGTTCACGGTACCGAAGGTGGAGATCATGGCGGTCGCGGCGATGAAAGCCGCTCCGATCGGTCCGACGAGGGATTGCATGGTCTCGGATGCGACGCGTTCGCTTTCTGCGACGCCCTCGTTGGAAAGCACCAGCAGGTAGGCGCTGTTCACGAGCAGGTAGACGACGGTGGTGATGGCGAGACCCAGTATGATGGACAGGGGCACCCAGCGTCTCGGGTTCTTGATCTCCTCCGCCACGTAGGTCGACCCGTCCCACCCGTCGTAGGCGCCGAAGGACGCCATCATGCCGAGGCTGACCAGGCTGAGGAACCCGATGGTGAGGGTAGAGTCGGAAGGCCAGACCGGTTGGAAGTTACTCGTGTCCGGCGTGATCCCGAAGGCCAGCGCGACCATGAGGAGCAACCCGCCTACCTTCAGGAAGGAAGACAGGTTCTGGACGAGACCGCCGAACCGCACGCCCACGTAATTGATGAAGGCCAGTATGATCAGGGCGATAATCGCCACGCCCCGCATAGCCCAGTCCGGGTATGGACTGAACTGGCTGACGAAATAACCCAGGTAGGTGGCGAATACGAGGGAGATGGCCGCCAGGTCGCAGGGACGTATGACCAGGAGCGACGTCCACCCGAAGAGAAAACCCCACAGTCGCCCGTAGGCTTCCTTCAGGAATACGTACACGCCGCCTGAACGCGGCATGAGGCCGCCCAGTTCGGCGAAAGTCACCGCGCCGCAGAAGGCCATGAAGGCGCAGATGACCCAGACCAGGAGGTTCCAGCCGGAAGTACCCACGTATCCGGCCACGATGGCGGGACCCGCGAAGATGCCGGAACCGATGATCCCGCCGATGATCACGGTCGTCGCCGTGACCGGTCCCAGGTCCCGCTTGAGTTCGGTCTCTTCCCCGAAGGAATCGGATCGGGCGTCCCTCTGAGCATCGCTCATGGCTGCCTCGAACGAGATTTTCCGGATGGATTGTTAAACGGAGATGTGCTTAATGTGGTCTTTATTTCGCTGCGTGTAAATGATTAATCGCGCGATCTGGTAATCAGGCCATTACAGCACGCCGTCCCCAGGCATCCAACTCGGCGCCGACCTAGGCCGGCCATCTTGCTGTGGTGATCATGCGATCATCGCATCCGGGGTTCAGCTCCCATCCGCGATGCCCAGCCCGATGATCCGGTCGGCATTGCGCCAGAGGATCTTCTCGCACACATCGGGGGCGATGTGCCCCTCGTCCCGCCGGGCGCGAAGCCATTCGATATGCTGGAAATCAAGCTCGGCGTCCGTATGATCGAGCCCGAGCAACAGGCGGTCCTGGAATTCGTCCAGGAACTCGTAGGTGAAGGCCGGGTCGCGGGTCAGGGCATTGAAGCCGGAGCCCGCCGACAGGTCGCCGCACAGGTTGGGATAGGTCCTGAACAGCCGGAGCAAGGTTCCGCCGGGCGCGACCGGCGTATTGGGATAACCTTCCTTCCGGTCGGCCGTCAGGTCGCCGCTGATCTCGCTCCAGAAGGAGGCGCTGTGGCCGAAGAAGCGCAGGTCCGGGAACCGCTGCAGGGCTTTCTCGAAACGTGGAAAACCCAGTTCGTCGATCAGTCCGTACGTGATGACTTCCGGCGGCGAGGTGTGAAAGGTCACGGGCAGACCCAGGTCCTCGCACGCGGCGAAGAGGTTCCAGAGCCGGGGATCGTCCCAGAACACCCGGCAGGTCAATTCCCCCACGCCCTTTGCCCCGCGGGCCACGTACTGGTCCAGCACATCGCGGAACGCGTCCACGCTATCCAGGTCGTAGCGGCGCACGTCGAAATCGCAGAAGGGGATGAACCGCCCGGGGTAGAGCCGGCAGATGTCGAAGACCTCGCCCATGCTCTGGGGTTCCCCGATCACCTCGGCGGACGTGAGCGGCAGGATCACCGCCTTGTCGATCCCTTTCTCGTCCATGCGCCGGACCTGCTGCTCGGCCGACATCATGGACAGGTCACTGTTGCGTTTCTTCAGCACCGGCCAGCGGAAGACGTGGGCGTGAATGTCGATGACCATGATGGTCCTTTTGCTTACGCTACGGTCTTCAGGCGGACGGACGGGAGTTTCTTCAAACGTTGATTGACCGGATCCACTTCAACGCCCGCGGATTCCAGCGCGGTCACACCGAGCAGCGGTTCGGCGCCTGGTTCACCGAAGATTACCGTACCCCCGATTTTCTCGCCCATCAATTCGAGCATGGCCACGGTGACGTCCACCGAGATTTCGCTGCCGTCCGCCAGCTCATAGACGCGAGTTGCTTCTGACTTCAAACCGATACTTTCTAGATACGGACCGGGGACGAGGGAGTCGGTGGCGCCTGTGTCTACAAGAAACAGTCCCTCCCAGTACTTCCTTGCATCCGCGGGGTTGGTAATCCTGACCTTGGCATGGGTCGCACCCATTTTCGTGACTCCTTCCGGGAATGCCCGACGTGTTTCGTACAACTGTTCCCGGGAACGCCTGGCATCTGATAAGACGATCCCGAACATGCCAGCCGTACCCGATTTATCACGATGTTAATTGAAATAGTCGAGATTACGGGTCGCCGGTATCGAGTTTTATTTGAAAATGTGCTTTAATCTTTGAGAATTATCACTGGCCTTTGTGCGCTCAGTCACCCTAGCCCCCACACCTCCGCTGCCGTACCCCCCAGCAATCGGTCTTTCTGATCGTCGGTCAGGAAGTCGTACCCCTCCCGGACCAGCCGCAGCTCGTCGGCCAGCGAAAGCCAGTTGTGCTTCACCCGGTGATGGCCCGGGTACCCGGTGCCCCACATGGCCCGTTCCACCCCGAAGGCGTCCAGGAGCGCGCGGATGAAAGGGTGCACGTCGCAGAAGGGGAAGGGCTCCCTCGACCGCCCCTTCACGTCCGATATCTTCACGAACATCCGCTCGTGCCGGGCGAGGTCGAGAATGGGCTGAAAAACCTCCATCCCGGTTTCCGGATCGGGATATCCCATGTGGTCGATGATCAGCGTCATGTCCGGATGGCGCCGGGCAATCTCGTCGACCTGAGGCGCGTCCCATGGCTTCATGTGGAACTGGACCATCGCGTCGCGCGCGGCGAGTTCCTCCCACATGGCCCGGTTGTCTTCTTTCACGAGAATCTGCTCGTCCGGATAGTAGAAGGGGTGGAAACGGAAACCGACCAGCCCCCGGTCTTCCATCCAGTACCGGACCAGCTCCGCGTTCCCTCCGGTATTCTGCGGGTCGATCAGGCCGTGCCCCACGAACCGGTCCGGAAACCTGGCCACGGAATCGGACATGTACCCGTTGTCCCACGTCGACCACGACGTCTGCACCAGCACGCTTACGTCCACGCCGTTGGCGTCCATGTCCTCGATCAACTCGTCGGCCGTGCCAGGTTCGTCCGGTTCCGCCGTCCACGTTGGTGCGGTGGGCCCCACCGGGTACCGGGGCGGGTCAATCTCCCAGACGTGTACGTGGGTGTCGACGAGCATGGAGCGCGTCCTTTCAGGTGTTACGGCAGTTTAAGGTGCATCAGACTATCACACATTGCACGTATCATAGGCCGCCTGCATCGCCGCCAGCGGGTCGCCCAGGGGTACGAATTCGTGGCCGACGAATCCCGTGTAACCGGTCTCGGCGATGGCGCGCATGACGGGCGGGTAGAAGATCTCCTGGGTCTCGTCGAGGTCATTCCGGCCGGGGTTGCCCGCCGTGTGGAAGTGGCCGATGTGCGCGATGTGGTCCCGGATGGTCCGGATCAGGTCGCCTTCCATGATTTGCATGTGGTAGATGTCGTAGAGCAGCTTGACGCGCGGCGAACCGACCCCTTCGCAGACGGACACGCCCCAGTCCGTGTAATCGCACTGGTAGTCCGGGTGGTTCACCTTGCTGTTGAGCAGTTCCATGCACAGGGTCACGCCCTTCTCCTCGGCCGCCTTCGCGACGCGCAGCAGGCCCTCGATGCAGTTGTCGCGGCCTTCGTCGTCGGACTTGCCCTCCCGGTTGCCCGAGAAGCAGATCAGGCCGGGGATGCCGTACGCGACGGCCTGGTCCATGCTGGCCAGCAGTTCGTCCTCGATACGGTCGTGGTTCTCCCGCTTGTTCAACCCGTCGGGCAGGGAAGCGTGGCCCACGACGATGGCGATGTCCATGCCCGCGTAGCGCACCTGGTCCCAGTGCTCCTCCGGCAGCATCTCGACGGACGCGTAGCCCATACGCGCCGCTTCCCGGATGAGCGATTCCGGGGTTAAGCCGCCACGGTTGAAACAGCCGAAACAGATGGACTGCCTGATGTTGCTCATTTGAGTCTCCTGTCAGATTTGGCGCGCGTTACCGCCCGGGTTGGCCGCCCGGCCTGTCCTGTGTCGTCTTCCGTCACCCGTACGAACCATGCTCCAGAAACCCGCCGTCACCCGTACGCGCCATGCTCCAGGAACCCGAACAGGCGTTTCTGCCGGGGATCGGCGTCCCGGTACACGTGCTCGGGCATGGTGTAGTCGATGAAGGGAAAGTATTTATGGCCAATGACGCGCCGCGCGTAGGTGATCTGGGTGATGTACCGCGTGCGGTCACTCCGGTTCGGCCCGCCCCGGTGCCAGACCTGGTTGTTGAACATAGTGACGCTGCCCGCCGGGCCGAGGTTGTAGTGGATCCGGTCCTCCCACTCGGTGCCCTCCAGCGAATCGGGACAGGGACGGCCGAAGAGGTGGGAACCCGGGATGACTTCCGTGCCGCCGTGTTCGGGTTCGGTGACGTCGGTGAGATAGTAGTTGCAGGTGAAGAAGAGGACCGGAAGGCGGATGTTGTCCGGAGGGTCTCCGTTCGTCACCAGGAAATGCGGCGCGTCGTCCTGGTGCCACCGGAAGGAACCGCCGGGACGCGTCTTAAAGGAGTTGTTGTGGATGACGTGGCAGTTCTCGGCCACCAATGCCTCGGCGAAGCTGACGATGGGCTCGAGGTCGAAGAGGCGGCGGTTCGTCTCGCTGAACTCGAACATGCGGTGGCACAGCGCCATGTGCTCGCTGACCGAATTGAGCCCATTCGGGTTCTCCCGCAGGCCGAAGTCCAGGTCCTCGCGCAGGGCTTCGCACCAGTCGGGCGGCAGCACATTCTCCAAAAAGAGGAATCCCTGGCGGTTGAACGTATCGACCCATTCCTGGACCAGCGCCGGTCCGGCGACTTTGCCACCCAGGGAGATTGTGCCGGTGGTCATGCCGTTTCCGATTTTGGTGTTTAAGGTCACGTACAAAGCAAGTGTGTTCCAGCGTACGTAGCATCGAATAAAACCCGGCGGAAAGGTCAAGGCAAGAGATAAGTCCGACTGAACGGCATTGGAAGATGATCGTCCGATGGGCCGGTTTTTCTTGACATTCTCAAAATAACTAGTTATCTGACTAGTTAGATTATCGTTCTTCGATCCAAATGGGAACGTCGATCTTAGAACAGGCCACGGTATCATGGGCAGGGAATGGCAGGTCCAGGAAGCGAAGGCGAAGTTCAGCGAACTCCTCGAAACGAGCCGGGAGGAGGGTCCTCAGGTTGTGACCAAGCGGGGCGTGAAAACGGCCGTCCTGGTTTCCATCGAAACGTGGGAACGGATGGAGCGGTCAGCCCGGCTCGGCCTGAAGGACCTGCTGCTGTCGCCGGAAGCGCGCACCGAGTCCCTGACGCCGCTGCGTGAACGGCGTCCATCGCGCGGGGCGGCAAGCCCTGCAAACGTGGCGGACCCTGCAAACCCTGCAGATCCTGCAAATCCTGCAAATCCTGCAGACCCGGAATGATCCGGAATGACCCATGTATCTACTGGATACCGAAGTCGTATCGGAACTGCGCAGGAGCCAGCCGCACCAGGATGCGCTGGAGTGGTTTATGGGACTGGCCCCGGACCAGGTCTACCTTTCCGCCGTGACCGTGGGCGAGATTCAGACGGGTATCGAGTTCGCCCGGGCGAAGGATGCTTCCCGGGCGGCGGAACTGGAGTCCTGGATGGGAAAACTGATGGATTCCCAACGTGTCCTTCCCATGGATCCGGCGGTCTTCCGCGTGTGGGGAAAGCTTCTTTACCGCCGATGGGACGTCCGCATGACCGACGCCATGATCGCCGCGACGGCCGTGGTGCACCGGCTGACCGTGGTCACCGGTGATCCGGAATCCTATGACCGGCTCGGCGTCGAAACGCTGAATCCATACGAGAAGGGCCCTGCCGTCCAGAGGAGCGCCGGCCGTGTATGACGTGGACGCCATCCAGAGGAGCGCCGGGCATGTATGACGTGGACGCCGTTAAGAGGAACGCTCGCCATGTATGACGTGGACGCCGTCGCCGCCTTCGACCGGGAGAACGTAGCAGACATCAAGGCCCGCCAGAACCGGATCAACGAGGACGGACGCGCAGCCGGGCTGAAGATCACGGACGTGCGCACCTGGCGCGTGTTGATGCCGTGGCGGGGCACGAAGCGATGGGACGGGTCCGCAGAGGGGTTCTCATTCGCCGAATTCGAAACAGACCAGGGCCTGGTGGGCGTAGCCGAAGGTTTGTCCAGCGAGGCCGACGCGCTGCGTTCCCGGGTCCTGGGTAAAAACCCCTTCGAACCGGAGATCCGGGGGCTGATGGGCCTGGCCTACTGGGACCTGGCCGGCAAGGTCGCCGGCAAGCCCCTCTTCCGGTACCTGCGGGATGTTTTCGAACTCGATTCGCCCGTGGTCACGAAGATCCCCATCGCAGCCTATACCTGGTACCGTTTCCCCGATGTCAACGGCGAGCACGAGGTGACCTTCGATACCTATCCACAGCACGTGAAGTCGCTCATGGAGGACGAGACCTTCCGCATTATCAAGCTGTCCATGTGCGATTTCGAGCCCCATCGTTACGTCGAGCTCGTCCACAACATCCGGGACGAGGCCGGCTTCGACGTGGACATCCGCGTCGATCCCCACGCGTCGTGGAGCGAGAGCGAAGCCCTGCGGTTCATGCAGGGGGTGGAGGACTGCCGGATCGAGTGGATCGAGGAACCCGTCGGCGGCCGGTTCGAGAACATCTTCCGCGCCGGCCACCGCCTGCGGCTCATGAGCAGCATCCCCATATCGTCCCATGCCTGGCTGCCGCCGCTCCGCAGGGATGCGGCGCCCCGTCCCTACGGCACCTACGTTTCCGGCCGTTACGGCGACGAGACGCTGGACCAGCCGCTGGACCTGGACGTCATGCGCCGCCACGTGGCCGCCGACGTGACCGCGCCGGACGCCTACGCGGGGCCGCTGGCCCTCAAGCGGTACTACGACACCGCCCGGTTCATGGGCATGGAACTGGGCATGCACAGCGCCTACGAACTGGGACCGGGCACGGCCATACGCCTCCACGTCGCTGCCTTCGCCTTCCCCTACACCATTCCGTACCACATCGTGCACGGCAACGGGACCATGCCCATGTCGCTCCACGGCCTGGACGCCCACTACAACCAGTGGGTCGGCGACATCATCAAGGGCGGCAAGATGCCTTACGAGGACGGGTGCCTCCGCGTTCCCGAGGGACCCGGGCTTGGCGTGGAACTCGACCAAGACCTGCTGGACGAGTACCGATGGACCGAGGAGATGCAGGCTCTGCACACTCGCCACATCGAGGCGATCCGGGCGAACCATCTCGACCGGCTGGGCTGGCGCAAGGACCGGCTGGGCTGGCTGCGGTAAACGAGCCGCGCCACCAGGCCGCCCGCGCCGCCTCGCTCACCGCATCACCAGGCCGGCCGCCAGTCGTCCACGCGCAGCCAAGGTCGACTGCACCGCCCGCCGCCAACGCGGCCGCATCTCAGTCCTTCCGCAATCCACCCACTCTCCATAGCACGCTGACTACTCCCAGGCTGGCGATCCCACCGCAGATCGTGAGGGCCAGGGGCGCGCCCGCGACCGCGGCCAGTCCGCCGACGAGCAGGCGGCCGGGCGGACCGCCGCCGATGGCGAGGACGAGGAGGCCCATGACCCGGGGCCGCATGGCGTCGCTGGACGTGCGGAGGACGATGGAGGACTGCATGATGCCGAACCCGGTCTGCCCGACGCCCACCAGGATCAGCATCATGAGCGAAAGCGGGAAGGACGTCGACAGGGCGAAGACCAGCGTGGCCAGGGCGTTGACCAGGGAGCTGATGGTGAAGACCAGGCCGTCGCGGTAGTGTTGGCCCAGCCGGTCGATGAGGGCGATGCCGAGGATGGAGCCGATGCCGGTGCCCGCGCCGAGGATGCCCAGTTCCAGGGGGCCGAGGAAGAGGACGTCGCGGACGAAGACGGGCAACAGGACCTGGTAGGAGAAGGCGAAGGCGTTCATGATGAAGGTAATCATCAGCACGCCCGAGATCCTGGGATGCCGGCGTGAATAACGGTAGCCGAGGAGCAGGTCCTTCATTGGGCCGAGCCGGCCCTTCTTCCGGCCCTTCCGGTCCGTAGCGGCGGAAAGCCGGACGATCACGACGATCTGGACGACCTGCAGGAGGAAGAGGGCCAGGAAACCGCCCTTCGTCCCGGCGAACTCGAGCAGGATACCGCTCATGAGCGGCCCGATCAGCCGGGAGATGTTCTGGGGCACCGTCTCCAGCACCATGGCGTCCGTCGTCCGGTCCTTGCCCACCAGGTCCGGGATGAGCGCCCGGCGGCAGGACCAGTCATAGGCGCTGCCCAGGCCGATCAGGACGGATCCGAGGACGACGTGCCAGAAGGCCAGGTGGCCAAGCAGGGCGAGGACCCAGAAGAGACCGTTGACAAAGCAGTTGATGAACTGGGCGTTGACGATGAGCCACCGGTAGCTCACGTACCGGACCACTGTGCTGAAGAAGGGACCGAAGAGCATGAACGGCGCCATGCGGCAGAAGCTGACCAGCGCCACCATGCCGGCCGAGTCGGTCAGTTCCAGCACGACCCAGCCGACGATCAGTTCATCCATCCAGCGCGTCTGCCACCAGATGCTGCTGGATATCCAGAGGTTACGGAAATCGGGGATGGAAAGCAGGCGGGCCGCTTTCCAGCGTGAGCCGAGCCGGACGAACATGGACGCCCTGTGGAAAATCCTGTTGACGGGCAGGTGGGACCATCTATATTCCGATTTATCTTAAGCGATCGGCACCACCGATAACCGGATCTCCTCGTCTGCCGACCATTCGATCCGCCGGTGATTCTGGGACAAGTAAGCCTTTCTATCGGCCACAGTCAAGCGTTCCGCATACCCTATCGAACGCCGTGATCACACCTGCTCGAAACAGGGGAGTGTCGTTATGAGCGACGGGCTTCGCATCCTGTCCATCGGTGCGCATCCGGCGGACATATTTGACCAGTCGGGCGGCGCCATGGCCCATCACACCGCCCGCGGCGACTGGGTGGGATGCGTCGTGCTGACCCACGGCGCCCGCGTGCACGACAAGGTCATCAGCGACGACTTGTTCCACGCGGAAGAGGTGCCGGACGGGGACTCCCTGAAGCAAATGATGGCGGAACGGTCCGACGTGAAGGCGGAAGAGGTGAAATCGGCGTGCCGCGCCCTCGGCGTGGAGGACGTCTATTTCATGGGCGCGGACGATGCCGTGTTCCTGCCCGACCGGCCGATCGTGCGCCAGCTCGCCAGCCTGCTGCGGGAACTGAAGCCGGATATCATCCTCACCCATTTCCCCGACGAGGGCGGCGGCACCTGGAACCCCCACGCCGTGGCCGGCCGCATCGTGATGCTCGCCATGGGCCTGGCCGGTTCCGTCGATCCGGGCGACCGGCGTCCGCCCCACCAGGTGGCCCAGGTGTTCTACTGGGGCTGCGGCGGTGCGAGCCTGCCCAGGAACGTCTGGGACGCCCGCGGCGGGTATTACAACGACGTATTCATCGACATCACGGACGTGGTCGACAAGAAACTGGCCGCGCTGGACGCCCTGGTGAGCCAGGGCTACGGCGGCGCCTACGCGCGCAAGCGCATCGAGACGTCCGACGGGGCCTTCGGAAGCGCGGGCCACGTCGCCTACGCCGAGGGTTTCATTTCGCTCAATGCCGAAACCCACTACTACTTCCCCGTCTCGTCCTACGCCCTCGAACGGGCGCGCAGGTCGGACCACGAGAACATCGAGAAAGTCAGTTACAAGTACGAAGCGTGACAGAACAGGCCTGTAGCAGGCAGGAAGCGCGAAGGAGACAACCATGCAGCGGGTGGGATTCATTCTCAAAGTCAAGGAAGACATGATCGAAGGCTACAAGAAGCACCACCGGGAGGTCTGGCCCGAGATGCTGGAGGCATTGCAAGACGCGGGCTGGCGTAATTACTCGCTGTTTATGCGCGAGGACGGACTGCTCTTCGGTTACTGCGAGACCCCGGATTTCGAGAAGGCGCTGGCCAGGATGGCGGAGACGGACGTCAACGCGCGCTGGCAGGAGTTCATGGCACCGTATTTCGAAAACCTCGGCGGCAAGCACGCCGACGAGAACATGGTGCCGCTGGAGCAGGTTTTCTACCTGGAATGATTTTCTACCTGGAATGCCAGGTTTCTACCCGAAATAAAAGTAAAGCGCGCCCCCCGCGCGCAGGGTAATAAGGTAAAACTAGACCACTTGGACACCACCACCCTCGATACGCCCGTCCTGACGCAAGACGAAAAGCGGCTGATCCGGGACATCACCGATTCACTGAAGGAATGCAGGAATCCGGACGCCGCGCACCTCGACCAGGCGATTTGCGAGTCCATCGCCCGGTTGAGCGACCTGGCCAGGGTCATGAACGCCTATCCCTCCCTGTTGGAAAGCCAGTCCCTCGGCCAGCAGCGGCGGGATGCCGCTTCCCTCATCGAGGCGTTGTCCAACGCCACGCTCTTCACCGTCGACATGCTGCTTCCCATGCGGGCAGCGGTCGGGCAGGTGTACGTCATGGCGCGTCTAAACCTGTTCCGTCTCCTGCACCAGGTTGCCCAGGAAGCGCTGGGCGGCCGGGACGAATTCACGGTCGTGGAAGACGCCATCGGCGCCCGGATCAGCCAGAGCATACACAACAAGGTGATCGAATCGCTGCTGATCGCCATCGTCTGCGACGACAGCTTGGGCCGCGCGGTCCGCACCAAGGCGGCCACCGCCCTGACCCACCTCTGGGAGGACCGGTTCTCCCGCCGGATCGAAGCCTTCCTGCCCGTTCTCGAGACCACCTGGGAAGCCCGGCGGCAGACCACCGTGCAGCTGGGTACCCTCATGGGGGTTTCCGAGGTATTCGCCCTGATGCGCGCGGGTGGCGACATCCGGTTCCTCGACTATTTCTCCAGGAAGACCTGTCCGCCGGAGGAACTGCAGGCCTTTCGCGAGTTCCTCTTCAGCGTGTCCACCGAGGAACTCGAATCCCTGAGCGAGAAAATGATCGAGGGTCGGCAAAGGGAGTCTTATCCGGGCGTCGATACCACCCTTTCCCTGTCGCCCACCTATCTCTATAACCATACGGCCACCGACTTTGTTACCCAGCTCTACCTGTTCTTCGTCAAGCGCCACCTCGAAGCCCACGCGCGGCGGATAAGAAACCTGCCCGGTCCCAAGCGCACGGCCGAAGAATACGTCATGGTCTATTTCCTGGAACAGTCCTGCTCGATGGACGGCGACCGGACCGACACCGCTGGCGACCGGGCCGACAGAAGAAAGGACGACACGCAGTGATCAAGCTCGGTTGCATGTCCTTGAGTTACGGCCACGCCATTTCCGAAGGCCGCATGGACCTGTTCGACTTCATCGACCTCGCCCGCGAAATGGGACTCGACGGGATCGACATCCATACCCGGGCGCTGGAATCGGAAGACGACGCGTACCTGCGGGACGTCCGCATGCGGTGCCTGCAGCGGGGGCTTGCCATCTCCTACCTGGGCATCAGCAACAACTTCGGGAAGCCGCCCGGGGAGATCGCCGCCGAAATCCAGATGGTCAAGCACTGGATCGACGTGGCCGCGCGGCTGAACGTGCCCCTGGTCCGGATCTTCGCGGCCTGGGACCGGGAGGACACGCCCGCGCGCGTCACCTGGTCCCGTATGATCTACGGCATCTCCGAGGTGGTGGATCACGGGGCCGCCCGGGGCGTGGCCGTCGGGCTTCACAACCACAATCACGGCTGCGTGACCCGCACCGGCGACGACGTCGTACGCATCCTGAACCAGGTGGATCGTCCCACGTTCACCCATATCCTCGACACGGGTCAGTACGCGGGCTCGCCGGGCGCTTCGGGCAGCAGGGGCAACCCGGACCCTGCCTACGATTTCTACGGCAGCATGGAGAAGAGCGCGCCGTACGCCGCGCACGTGCGGGCGAAGTTCTACCGCGTCCAGTCCGGCGAGGAGGAGTGGCTGGACTATCCCCGCATTCTGGAGATCCTGAAGCAGGTCGGTTACAATGGCTGGATGTCGGTCGTCTACGAAGGGCAGGACGTCGAGGCCGAAGAGGTCGCGGTACCCAAGGCCGTCGCCTACCTGCGGCGCCTGCTGGCCGATCACGGCATGTGAGGCGCCTACCTGCGGCGCCTGCTGGCCGATCACGGCATGTGAGGCTGCGAGAGTAGCGAAGTGATGTGCCGGCAGGAATCGGGGTTCAGTTCCACGGAAATGCTGCGGCGCCCCAGCGCGCGGGCGGCCAGTGCGATGGTGCCCTGCCCGGCAAAGGGGTCCAGGACCGTATCGCCCGCGTATGACCAGAGGCGGATCAGGCGCCTGTAGGGATGTTCGAGGTTATCGTCGGGCGTCCAGACGGCCTGGCGGCCCGCTCGCCATTCATCCCCGGGTACTTCGCTTTCCTCCAACACGCCAGGTAGCGGCGCTTCGGATTCGCCCGGCTTCCGGTATACCAGTATGGTCTCGGCGTGCACCTTGGGCCGGCATCGGAGCGGCATCCGGGCATCCGCCGGTTCCTCCCGCACCGCCTTCCCCGGTTCAAACCAGTACCAGGTGGCCTCGTACTGAAATCCCGCATCCTGGAGACTGCGGTGCGTATCCGCCGCAAGGGCGACCGGTTCATCCCGCCAGAGCAGGTCGGCGATCCAGACGATCATCGCCCTGCCGGGCATGAGGCACCGGTAACATTGCGCCCAAACCTCGGAGAGCGAGGCCAGGAAGTCCGGATAGGTCTGGCCGAAACCGATCTGGTCCGGGTGGCCGTAGTCGCCGCTCTCCCACCAGGGTGGACAGGTCAGGACCATGCCGGCGCACCGGTCGGGAATCGGGTCCATACGGCGCGCGTCGCCCAGCCAGAGCTGGACCTGGTCGTCATCGTGGAAGAGTCGCATAATGGGAAGTAAGGGATGGCGGCGGCCGGTACAGCCGTATCAGGCTTCGGGCCAGATTTCGGCCAGGGCGCTCGAAATGATCACGGGACTGGGGCCGTCCACCCGGAAGCACTCCTCCGCCGAAAGGGCTTCGTCCATGAGCACGCCCGTCATGGACCGGGGCCAGCCGAACCACCGGTAGACCGCCTTCTCGTCGACGGCCCCGGCGGACTCCACGGCACCCACGAGCAGGCTGCGCATGGCATGACGGCGGGTCATGGAAAGGGCTTCCCTCGCCGTCTCGTCGGGCACCCACCGATTCGTCAGTTCCCATACGCACGAGGCCGCGTCATGGACGTTCTTTCCAGGCCGTCCGGACCGTCCGGGTACGATCAACCACAGCTTCTCGAGTTCCAGCAACGCCTTGCGGAAGGTCCGCCCGTCCATGCGGGTGGAACAGGCAAGCCGGTCCCGTAGCGCCCGGCCCGTGGCCGGCCCGTCCCGTTCGATGCAGTCGGCAAGGCGGAACGCCGCCGGGGAGATCCGGTTGCGCTCCCGGGCGCCCTGGAAACCCTCCCCTTCCATGGCCAGCAGGGCCGCCCAGTGCTTCCGGGCGACCAGCGTGGGCTTGCGCTTCACGAAGGTGCCGAACAGGCAGGGCACGGCTTCGGGCAGGTCGCTCAGCCAGATGCTCGCGATGCCCTGTCCCGTGCTGATCCGGTTACCGTTGCCGTCAAGGCCGGTCCTGCCGTCTATGGCCTCCTGGATACTGGGAAGTTCGGTGCCGGAGTATACCGAGACGAAACATCGTTCCAGGATGAACTCGCCGGCCTGTTTCCTGCTCTTCAGGCGGTGTGACGGGGACAGGCGGTGGCTTTCGGTCACGCGCCCGCGGACGCCGTCGGGCAGCAAGGGAAACAGTTTCGACTTGGTGAGTATGGACATGTACTGCGCTTTCTGCGGGTCACGCGGCGGTCTGCGGCTTACGCGGCGGTCTGCGCGGCCAGGGCCGCTATACGTCGGTTACGCGGCTTACGCGGCGGTCTGCGCGGCCAGGGCCGCCCCGATGATCCCGGCCTGGTTCCTCATCCGGGCGGGCACGACCTCGGTATCCACGGTGAAGCACGACGAGAACTTCTCGTACTTGTTGCTGGCGCCGCCGCCCACGATGATCAGGTCCGGGCGGATCAACTCGTCCAGCCTGCGCAGGTACTCGTTCACCCGTCCGCCCCATTCCTCCCAGCTCAGGCCCTTCGCCTTCCGAACGCTTTCGGCGGCGTATTTCTCCGCGACGCGGCCTTTCATCTCGATGTGTCCGAATTCCGTGCTGGGCACGAGCGTGCCGTCGACGAAAAGGGAGGTGCCGATGCCGGTTCCCAGGGTCGCGATGACCACCACGCCGTCCCGGCCCCGGCCCGCGCCAAACCGCATTTCCGCCATGCCCGCGGCATCTGCGTCGTTCACGAAAACAACCGGCCGGTCCGTGGCCTTGGCCATGCGTTCGACGGCGTTGACGCCGATCCAGGACGCGTCGATGTTTGCGGCGGTCCGCACCATACCGTGCTTGATGACCGCGGGAAAGCCGATTCCCACGGGACCCTGCAGGTCGAAGTGCCGGACGATCTCCGCCGCGGTCTCGATGACTTTCTTTGGCGTGGCCGGCCTGGGGGTGCCGATCCTGAAGCGTTCCGTTTCGAGTCTTCCGGATTCCAGGCAGACCGGCGCGCCTTTGATGCCCGTTCCGCCGATGTCGATCCCCAGAAGACTCATGCGGGTTCACCTTCCGTCGGTTCTTCTTCGGCCCGGACGGCATCGCGTTCGCGCGGGGACGAGATCCGCCAGTAGTAGCCGTCCGGGTCCAGCATGCGGAAGTCCGTGGCGCCCCAGGGCTGTTCCTTCAGCGGTTCGTGTATGGCCACCCCGGCCTGTTGCATCTTCGCATGGAACTGGCCGATATCCGAGATCTCCAGGACCAGTTCGACCCCCACGCCGCGGGCGAGCGACTCGACGGGCTGTTCGCCTGGTTCCGGATACCAGAGCAGTTCGTCGGTCTTCAGTCCGAGGACCAGTTCGTTCCGCTGGAGCAGGATGTAACCGGGATCGTTCGACAGTTCCTTGAAGCCGAAGGTCTCCGTGTAGAATGCCGCGGACACCTGCAGGTCCTTCACGGCCAGGTTGACCTGGAGCCTCACGGACTCACTCTGGACCTGGACCTGGTCGGCCCGGGGACCGCGGGAGGTGAACTGGACGCTATACGTCACCCGGTCTCCGACCTGCAGCAGTGAAAACTGCCCTTCCGTGATGTTGGATCGATGGAAAAACAGGTCCTCGTTCTCCGGCGTGTTGATGAACCCGTAACCCCTGGTGTGGTTCAGCCTGGTGATCGTACCCTGCGGCATGACTGTCCAGTCCCGGTTCCGGAGAACCGCCTTTGAAGAAGACCCGGTTTATCGAAAAGAGGAGGTGGAATCTGGCGAGACCATGCGGGCCATTCCCACCCGAGGCAGGTATGGCAAAGGAGATAATTACCCGTACTTCGCCTGCCTGAAACAACATGCCGGCCAACCCCGGAAACGGAGTCGCCGGCGAAGTTCCATGTTAGGTTTGCTTAACCGGTCAAGTCAAGGGTTTTCTTCTTCCCTCGCGCAGGTACATTGCAGGTACACAGCAGGTACATAGAGGTTGACAACCGGCGGGGGTTCGCCTAGACTATCCGGAGTGTCCGGACGATGAAAAACACCCGTAACAACAGGGTCTTCCCGCTGACCAGGGCTTGTTACCAGGGCCCATAACCGGGACCCATAACCGGGACCCATAATCGGGCCCCTTAGTTAACATGCGCCTGTTACCTCTTAAATCGATATTGCTGGGTGCGCTGATCTGGTGCGGATGCGACCAGAACCTGCGTCCCCTGCCCGAAGATGGCGGGCAGGCGTCCGGCAGGTCCTTCGTGGAAGCGCAGCGGCCGATCGACGGCAGCCGGGTGGCCGGCCGAAGCTTCGAGGAAGGCCAGCCCACCGCACCCCCGGCAGGCGGCCCCAGCGTTTCGGGAACCATCGACATTGCGCCGGAACTCTTCGCGCGGCTCAGGGGGTCGGAGACCATGTTCGTCATGGCGAGACGGGGCGAGGGCGGCCCGCCCATGGCCGTCAAGCGCTTCAGGAGCCTGCGGTTCCCCATGCCGTACACGCTGACCGGCGCGGACCAGGCCGTCCAGGGCCCGCCGTTCAACGGAGAAGTCACCATCGTCGCGCGCATCGACCTGGACGGAAACGCCGGTGTCCCGCAGGCCGGCGACATGGAAGGGTTCAACCCGCGGGTGGTCGTTGGAGACTCCGGGGCGGACGTCGTCATCGACCGGCTGTATTAGTCTAGTCGGCGGCCACATGCACGCCCCCGTTCTGCCCGCGCTCATGAGATTACCCGATGAATACCGAACAGCTCACCGCGCCTGAAACCCTCCGGCGGCTCGTCCTCGACCTGCGCCAGATGGAGACCTTCATCGAGGAACCCCTCGTCGTCCGGAAGGCGGACGGGGTCTGGTACGAAGACGTAAACGGGCGGCGGATCCTGGACGGCCTGTCGGGCATCTTCACCGTGAACGCCGGCCACGGCAACCGGAGGATCATCGAGGCGATCAAGGCCCAGTTGGACACGATGGCCTTCGCGCCTCCCCTCCACGCCACCAGCCCCCCGGCCATCGAGCTGGTCCAGCGGCTGGCGGAAGTCACGCCGGAAGACCTGAACACCATCAAGCTCCTGTCCGGCGGTTCGGAAGCCACCGAGGCGGCCATGAAGCTGGCGCGGCAATACCACCGGCAGACCGGCAACCCGGGCAAGTTCAAGGTGATCTCGCGGTTTCACGGGTACCACGGCGCGACCATGGGCGCCCTGTCGGCGACGGGCACGCGCCGGCGCAAGACCATGTTCGAACCCACGCTGCACGGATTCCTGCACGTCCACCCGCCGACCTGCTACCGGTGTCCCTATGAAAAGACCTTCCCGGACTGCGAGATCTTCTGCGCCCGGACGGTGGAGGACCTCATCGAGCTGGAAGGCGCCGAGACCATCGCCGCGTTCATCCTGGAACCCGTGGGGAACACCGGGGGGATCATCATGCCGCCTCCGGGATATCTGCCCGAGCTGCGGGATATCTGCGACCGGCACGGAATCCTCCTGATATACGACGAGATCATCACCGGCTTCGGCCGCACCGGCAACATGTTCGCGGCCCAGACCTTCGAGGCGTCGCCCGACATCCTCTGCATGGGCAAGGGCATGTCCAGCGGATACGTGCCCCTGGCGGGGATCGCCTTCCGGGATTCCATCGCAGCCGCCTTTCTTGGTCGCGAAGAGGACGAGGTGGAGTTTTCCCACGGCCACACCTACGGCGGCAACCCGCTGGCCGCGGCCGCCGGCCTGGCGAACCTGGCGGAGATCCGTGAAAGGGACCTGTGCGCCCGGGCGCGGGAGACGGGCGCTTATGTCCGGCAGCGGCTGGAGGAACTGCGGGCATTCGGCATCGTGGGCGATATCCGGGGCTGCGGCCTGCTGGCCGGCATTGAATTCGTGGAAGATCCCGAAACCCGCGCGTCCTTCGATCCATCGGTGAAGTTTGGCGTGCAGGCCGGCCAGGCGGCGCTCGGAAAAGGACTGCTGACGCGCTTCGATCCCAACTGGATCGCCCTGGCGCCCCCGCTCGTCATCACCCGGGAAGAGACGGACCTCATGCTGGACATATTGGCGGACAGCATCCGGGAAACGGTAAAGAAGACAAGGGCTTGAGTTCGTCGAAGCGTGATAAGTCGAGCTGTAAGGGGAATTACCTGGCGAACTGCTTATAGACCACGTGACACAATAGACCACGTGACAAAAGGAGCTTATGACCTCATGAAACCAGATTCCAACCTGTCGCGCCGGGGATTCATCGGGGGAACGCTGCTGGGAGGCCTGGGCGCCCTGGCGGCCGATCCCCTGGTGATGGCGCAGGCGCTGGTATCGGGCAAGAAACCGGAAGATATTCAGGGTCATGGTGTCGCACCGGGTTACGTGAACCTGTCGTCCAATGAAAACCCCCTGGGGCCGTCTCCGCGGGCCGTCGAGGCGGTCGCCGCGCGCATTTTCGACGTGAACCGTTACCACTGGAGTTTCCTGCCGGACCCGGTGGAAGGCCTGATCAACGCCCTCGAACGGAAGCACGGGTTGCCGGTCACCGAGACGACGTGGGACAACTGGGAAGAGGTTACGGAGAACCGCCGGGTCATCCTGAGCGCGGGTTCCAGCATGATCCTTCACTCGGTCGGTCTGGCAACGGCCCGGGACAAGGCCGAACTGGTCCAGGCCCAGCCCGCCTACTACGACACCGCTGCCGTCTGGGGACGGCTCAGGGAGGAAGAAGGTGTCGACGTCAAGGTCAATTACGTCCGACTGACCCGGGACCTGCGGCACAATCTGAACGCCATGTTTGAGAAGATCAACGACCACACGACGGTCGTTGTCGTGACGAATCCCAATAATCCTACCAGCACGTTGGTGGAACATGACGCGCTATTGGATTTCGTGCGGTCCGTACCTTCGCGCGTTACGGTGTTCATCGACGAAGCGTATATCGACTACACCTCCGATCCGGGTTACCGCGACGCGGTGTACCTGGCTCGGGAACAGGACAACGTGATCGTCTCCCGGACGTTCTCCAAGATTCACGGCATGGCGGGCATGCGCGTCGGGTACGCCGTGCTCTCGCCCCGGCTGAGACGAAAACTTTCGCTCTACAACCTGGGCGGCCCGCCGAGCAACCTGGGCGTATACGGCGCGCTCGCCGCGCTGGACGACCACGCCCACTACGAGCGGAGCCGGAGGACGGTGGAGGAAGGCAAGGCCTATCTGGGCGAGGCCTTTAACCGGCTGGGTATCGCGTATACGCCCAGCGATTCCTGCTTCGTCCTGTTCAGGCTCGGGGACAAGGCCGAATCCGTGTTCAACGCGCTCCAGGAGCGCAACGTCTGGATCGGCGACGCCATGTGGTGGGGGCTGAAGGGGTATTTGCGCGTGACCGTCGGTACGCCGGACGAGAACGAGGCCTTCATCAACACGCTGGAAGCGGTGTTGTAGCGCGGCATTCGGGCGAGACACGGGTCCCATGGACAATCCGGTGCTGAAATTCGCGGACGTCCCGTTGGATCGGGCGGAGGGAAGGCGCGGCGATCCGGAGTGGCTCGCCGGACAGCTGGCCCGGGACGACACCCGATTCATACCCGTCTGGCGTGACCTGAACCTGATCGATGACGGGCATGGGACGTCCCTGCCGTCCGCTGTCATCTGTGGGGGCCCGGCCGGTGCGGCCGGTCCGACCGATCCGGCCAATGCGGACGTGCTGGCGGCCAGTTGCGAAACCGTTTTCCTGGGTATGGAAGGAGACCGCGCCTTTTTCGCGGTGGACCTCTCGGATTCCGATGAAGAAGAAGCGGTCGCGACGGCCGGAGACCGGGGGAAGTTCCAGGACCTCTGGCGCGCCGGTCCGTCGATCGACGCGCGCGGGGCCGCGCTCATGGCGTATGCGCGGGGGATGCTGTACTGGCACCGCGAGAACCGGTACTGCGGCCGGTGCGGCCATGCGACCGTAAGCCAGGAGGGGGGCCGCCGGCGCCGGTGCACGAACGCGGATTGCCGCAGGAACGCCTTTCCACGCATCGACCCCGCGGTGATCACGCTGGTGGAATACCGGCCGGAAGACGGACGTCCGCCCATGTGTCTCCTGGGCAACCACCACCGGCCGCCGCCGAACGTTTTTTCCACCCTATCCGGCTTCACGGAACCGGGGGAGAGCCTGGAGGAAACCGTGGCCCGGGAGGTGTTCGAAGAGGTCGGCGTTCACGTGAGCGCGGCGAACTACCAGGCCTCCCAGCCCTGGCCCTTCCCCTCGTCGCTGATGCTGGGTTTCCGCGCGCGGGCGGTGTCCACCGCCATCGTGGTGAACCCGGAGGAACTCGTGGAGGCCCGGTGGTTTACCGCCGAAGAGGTCCGGGGTTTCGGCGAATGGGGCGACGAATCGGTCGAATGCGCCCTGCCGCGCCGAGATTCCATCGCCCGGTTCCTGGTCGATTCCTGGGTTTCGGAGGTATCCGGTCCTTAACGAAGTTGAACGTAGTCCGGCCGACGGCCGCCCGATCCGAGACAGGCAGCCGGGACCGCCGGGTGCGATCGAATCTACGAATGGAGCGCATCATGAAAGACTACACCTCTCTGGTCCCCCACTACACCTTTCCCACAGATTCGCTCGAGGCGCAGGAGGCCGCGCTGGCGGACAACCCGCTGCTGCAGCGTCTGAACGCGTCCCGCAGGAGCTACGATGGGGATCCCCATCGTCCCGCGTACCATTACGTGAACCCGGAGGCCATGCTCAACGACCCCAACGGCCTGTGCTTCTGGCAGGGACTATGGCATCTGTTCTACCAGGCTTACCCGCCCGAGGATACGCGGCAGCACTGGGGACACGCCATATCCGACGATCTCGTCCACTGGCGCGACCTGCCCTACTGCATCTATCCGAACCCGGAGCGCTGCTGCTACTCGGGCGCCACGCTTGTGGAGGAAAGCCGGGTGATCGCCATGTACCACGGCACGGTCGCGGGCAACATGGTCGCCGTATCCAGCGATCCCCTGCTCCTCAACTGGGAGAAGGTCACCGGAGCGCCCGTCATCCCCATGCCGCCGAAGGATGGTCCGTCCGTGCCCTACAACGTGTTCGATCCGTGCATCTGGAAGAAGGACGGGGTCTACTATTCGCTCTCCGCGGGCACCAAGCCGACAGGACCGGCCGGCAAGAAGAGGCGTGCGAACTACCTGTTCCGCTCCGAGGACCTGGCCCGCTGGACCTACCTCCATCCCTTCGTCGAGGACGACGACTACACCCTGGTGGGGGACGACGGCGCGTGCCCGTACTTCTGGCCCATCGGCAACCGCCACATCCTGCTCTTCTTCAGCCACATGAGCGGTCCCCAGTACCTGATCGGCGACTATGACACGGATCGGGACAAGTTCGTGGTCACTTACGGCGCCAAGTTCAATTTCGGCGCGTACAAGCCGTCCGGGCTCCACGCGCCTTCGGCCACACCGGACGGCGAGGGTGGTCTTGTCGCGATCTTCAACATGAACCACGGCAAGCCGACGGAGGGGTGGAACCAGATCATGTCCCTGCCCCGGCGCCTGACCGTCGACGGCGACGACCTGTACCAGGAACCGGTCGAGGCCCTCGAATCGCTGCGGGAAGCCCCGATCCGGTTCGACGGCTTCAACCTTCCGGCCAACCGGGAGGTCGTCCTGCCCGCGCCGGAGGGCGGCAACACCATGGAGTTCGAGGTGGAGATCGACACGGGTTCGTCACCCATGGTGGAAATGAACGTGCTGCGGTCTCCGGACCGGGAGGAATTCACGCGCATCGCCTTCTACCGGGGCCGCGGGTTCCATGGCACGAGCCTGCTTTCCGTCGATACCTCCTTCGCGTCCACCGCGCCCGACGTCCAGTCCCGGGCGCCCGAGACCGCGCCGCTGGCGCCGGAAGAGGACGAAACGCTCAAACTGCGGGTGTTCGTGGACCGGAGCGTCGTGGAGGTCTTCGCCAACGGCCGCCAGTGCGTCGCGCTGCGGGTCTATCCCGAACGGTCGGACAGCACGGGCGTGTCCTTTCGCTCCCAGGGCGTCGACAGCCGGGTCCGGTCGCTCCGGGCCTACAAGATGAAATCGATATGGGTCTGAACCGCCCGTAGCCCAGGTGGACGGCCCGGCATCAACGTGAGTAGCGGCACCGGAGGACGGCCCGGCATCAATCCGGCAGGCGTAGGAGGACGGCCCGGCATCAGTCCGACAGGCATGGAGGTAAGCATGGCCACCGTGGATGGCATCGAGCTCAAGCAACTCGTCTGCAACAACGCCTTCGAACCCCGTTGGGAACCCTATACGCTGGACGATCTCGCTCCCGATGAAGTCCGCGTCCGCAGCGAACTCACCGCGGCGAAACACGGGACGGAGAAAGGCGAGATCACGGGAGAATCCATCTACTGCAGCGTGCCCATGGACCCGGACGGCCGGGTCTTCGACCGGTCGCGTACCCGCCCATACGACCCGACAGCGTGGAAACCCGTGGGCAATACAACCGTGGGTACGGTCATGGCCGCCGGCGGGGAAGTCGAAGGCCTGAGGGAGGGTGACCGGGTATACGGCTACGGCGGTTTCAGGCCGGTCCACCAGGGCCGTCATTTCAAACCGCTGCTTCCCGGATTCACCGAGGAGGCCGCCTGTTGCATGGACCCCGCCGATTTCGCCCTGGCGGCCGTGCGGGACGGACAGGTGCGAATCGGCGAGCGGGTCATTGTCTTCGGCATGGGCGCCATCGGGCTCTTCACCGTCCAGCTGGCCCGGCTTTCCGGTGCGGTCGACGTGGTGGCGGTGGACCCGATCGACCGCCGGCGCGAACTGGCCCTGCGGCACGGCGCGACCCGGGCGGTCGATCCGAAGAAGGTCGGCGATTTCGGCATGGCTTCCCGCGAATGGCTCGAACACGGCGCGGACGTCGCCATCGAGGCCAGCGGGAGCTACCACGCGCTCAACCAGGCGATCCGGGCCACACGATACGCGGGGCGGGTGGTGCCCCTGGCCTTCTACCTGGGAGACGCGAAGGGACTTTACCTGGGCGAGGAGTTTCACTTCAACCAGATCGACATCGTCTCGGCGCGGGCCTGCAGCCGCCCGCAGCGGAACCTGTTTTGGGAAGAGGACCGTATCTTCGAAATCCTGGTCCGCCTCTTCCGGGAGGGCACGCTCCATCCGCACGGTCTGCCCGATCCCGTCGTGACGCCGGAAGAATTGCCGGAAGCGTACGGAAAGATGCGGCACGCGCCGGATGAGGTGATCAAGGTGGCGGCAAGATGGCCGTAAGCCGGCCGTAAGGTCGCCGTGCGGTGGCCGTAAGGTGGTCGCAGGGTTGCCTTACGGTGGCGGTAGGGTGTCTGTAGAGTGGCCGTAAGATGACCGTAGGGTATCGAGAAAACGGAGGGCGAGATATATGGCCCTGGAAAAGCAACTGACGAGCGCGGCGTGGTCCGGCGACCTGGACGCCGCGAAAGCCCTGCTGAAGGAGGACCCGGAGGCCGCCCGGCACTGGCAGCCCATCATGACGGCCGCCTTCACGGGGAGTACGGAGATCGTCAGGCTGCTGGTCGAACACGGCGCCGATCCCAACGTGATCAGCCGCAACAACCATCGTCACCGGCCGCTGCATCGCGTGCTGGAACACAAGAAGACGATTCCCAAAGGACCGCACCACGTAGAAACCGTGCGCGCCCTCCTCGAACTCGGCGCGCGCGTCGAACTGCGGGGCGGCCACGGCCGCATGACGGCGCCCTGTCTCGCCGCCGTGGGCGGGGAGATCCAGTTCCTGCCGGTGCTCCGAGAATACATCGAGGACTGGGATATATTCACCAGTGTGGCCCTGGGCGAAGCGGACAGTATCCGGGCGCTCCTGGACGGGGACGAAGGCCTGGTCGACGCGGTGGACGAGAACCGGTGGCGGCCCCTGAACTACGCCGCGGCTTCCCGCGCGGGTCAGGACGACGCGGCGGTCGCCGCCCGCCTGGAGGCGATCGTCGTGCTGCTCCTGGAGAGGGGCGCCGAGGTCAACCGGCCTCCCCCGCCGCTGACCTCCGCCATCGGCAACCCGGCCATGATGCAGGCGATGCTGGACGCCGGCGCCAAGCCCGATCCCGGCCTGGTCAACGCCCTGTGGAGCGTGGATTACGATTCGGTCGAAATGCTGCTGGCGGCGGGGGCGGACATCCGGCATCCCGCGGTGGACGACACCCTGAGCGAACTGGTGCAGTACGGAAGCTACAACATGGCCCGTTTCCTGGTAGACCGCGGCGCCAACGTGAACGCCGTCGACGATCACCGCGGGCGTACCGCGCTGCACTGGGCCGCTGTCCGCGGCGCCGGGAAGGCATTCGTCAACTACCTGCTCGACCAGGGGTCCGATCCGTCGATCCGGGACCTGGACGGCGCCACGGCGCTGGACATCGCCCGCGAGAAGAAAAGGAAGGCCATCGAGACCATGCTCGTGGAAAGAGGCCGCGGATGATCCGGATACGCCGAGCCGGCGAAGACGATTTCGAAGCCATCTGGTCCATCTTCCACCCGGTCGTCCGGTCGGCCGACACCTATCCCTATCCGCCCGATACGGACAGGGACCAGGCCCGCGCGCTGTGGATGGCGCCGCCGAACCGGGCCTACGTCGCGCTGGACGGGCGCAAGGTGGTGGGTACCTACTATATCCGTCCCAACCAGCCGGGACAGGGCGCCCACGTGGCGAACGCGGGGTTCATGGTCGATCCGGACATCCAGGGCCGCGGCGTGGGGCGGGCCATGGGCACTCACGCCCTCGAAGAGGCGCGCCGCGCAGGATACCTGTCCATGCAGTTCAACATGGTCGTCGGCACGAACCACAGGGCGGTCGCGCTCTGGCGGGACCTGGGGTTCTCGATCATCGGCACCGTCCCGGGCGCGTTCGACCATCCGGAGCACGGCCTCGTGGATGCACACATCATGTACCGGAAGTTGCAGGAACCTGACCCATGAAACGGAACCTGATCGCCATCCTGGTTTGCCTCGCGGCCCTGACCGGCCTCGCGGTCCTGACCGGCCTCGCCGCCTGTACCGAGCCCACGAATTCGAGCACCAGCCCCGCTGATGCGCAGGCAGGGAACGACTCCACGGCGGTCGCGTCGAAGTCCTATACCTACGAGGTGGTCCGGTCCTTCCCCCACGATACGGGTGCCTTTACCCAAGGCCTGGCGATCCAGGGCGAAACGCTGTACGAGAGCACCGGGAACTACGGCCAGTCCTCCCTGCGCCAAGTGGCGCTGCAGACCGGAGAAGTGGAACGGGTCCGCCGGATTGCCGCGACGATCTTCGGGGAAGGACTCGCCCTCTACGACGACAAGATCATCCAGCTCACCTGGAAATCCGGTATCGGGTTCATCTACGACCGGGAGGACTTCGAGCTGCTGCGGAGCGTGTCCTATCCCGGCGAGGGATGGGGCATCACCTACGACGGCGCGCGGTTCATCATGTCCGACGGGTCTTCCAACCTGTACTTCCGCGACAAGGTGACCTTCGCGGAGACCGGCCGGGTGGTCGTGCGGGACGGGGACGGTCCGGTGCGCAACCTGAACGAACTGGAGTACGTGAAGGGCGAGGTCTACGCCAATGTCTGGCAGGAGGACCGCATCGCCCGCATCGATCCCGAAACGGGTCGGGTCACGGGGTGGATCGACCTGGAGGGACTGCTCGAATCGGGCGGTCAGCATGGACTCGGCGAGGGGGGCGGTACGGTGGATGTGCTCAATGGCATCGCCTACGATGCCGCGGGGGACCGACTGTTCGTCACCGGGAAGTGGTGGCCCCGGCTCTTCGAGATCCGGCTGGTCGAAAAACAGGACCCCTCCGGGTAACCGTTTACCCGGCTAGTCCTGCCCTGTTCGACCATACCGGCTATTGGATCTCTGCCTTTCTTATCTTAAAACCTGGCCGAAATGGTGAACTTGGTGATGTCCTGGAGCGTCGAACTCGTGGTGTAGCTGAAGTCGATGCGGTACATCTTCCACTGCAGTCCGCCGCCGAACGTGGGCGTTTTCACATCGCCGTCCGCGTCGTGCACGTACCCCGTCCGCAGCGCGATCAGGTCCTGGTACCAGTATTCCAACCCGACGTTCAGGATGTTTCCGCTGTTCTCCAGCAGCATGCGGTTGAGGTCGACAGCAAGCATCAGGCTGTTCGACTCGTCTTCGAGCGCCTTGAGCGCGGCGCCCACCTTGAGGTTCCGGGACAGCGGATCTCCCTGGTTCGAATCCGTGTACTTGATTTCCGTCCCCAGGTTCTGAAGGACGCCGGCCAGGGTGAACCGGGGCATGACGCGGGCGGTCACGCCGACGTCCAGGGCGAAGCTCGAGCCCACCCCGTCGTCCTCGTCGGAAAGAGCGCTCCGGATGATCTTCAGATTGGATCCGACCCCCAGGCGGTCGTTGATCAGGGCGCCGTAAGAGAGGGACACCGCCATGTCCGAACTCTTGAACGTCCCCTGGCTGTCCCCGGTCGCGCTCACCCGCTGTTGTTCACCCAGCGAGAGATAAGGCACACTGACGCCGAAGGTCCCGATGCCTTCGACCGGGTGCACGTAGGAGAAGTGCAGGTAGTAGAGATCGTCCGCCAGGTAGGGCAGCCATTTGAAATAGGTCCCCGACACACCGCTGTACTCCAGAAATCCAAGTCCGCCGGGATTCCACGCGGGGACCTGGGCGCCCCGGGCGTGGGCGACGCCGGTTTCGCCCATGGCCGTGGACCGCGCGTCGGGAGCGATCTGCAGGAACAGGCCGCCACCCTGACCGACACCGGCCCGGGACGGCCCGGCCGGGATCGCCAGCAGCGTTGCAATGAGCAGGTAGCTTAGCTTTCTCACGTTTTCTCCTCCAACCCAATCTCCCCTTTTTATCCCGTCAGGACAACTAAATTTCTACCGGTCGCGTCGGTCGCGGATAGCTTGCGATAATCGAATGGGATCGTACCCGGCCTTTGTCGGCTTCATGCGCATCATGCGTCCCATTTCCGGATCGGATGTCCCATTTCCGGACCGGACGTAAGATAAATGCGGAGTATGACGAATCCATGACGGTGAAATGAAAATTCGGTGGTAGGCGGTATAGCGCGGGTGTGTGGAAGGTTGGGCTGGATGCGATTCAGACCGGTAGGTCAGCGGATTAACCTCTATTACTTTGCTCTCTCACAACTGGTGTGTGGTGCGAACCGGAAGAAATCACCAGGGTCTCAAGAAACGGGAAACTCCGGTGGTACATTTTCGACAAACTGTACTTAGCTGCGTGAAAGCCCTGTATAATTCAGCATTAGTTTTAAGGACTAAAGGGCACGTATTCAGCTTTGTAGGTTATACTGTCCTGCTCGACTTCCTCAAAAAGAAGAGAATGCCGGTACCGCTTCTGAGGCATGTCACTTACAGGCTTGTCGACTCGAAGGCCGGTCCATACTATTCTCCGGTCCAGTTGCGCCTGGTCGCGGATTTGTCCGGATTCATCTATGCTGAGAATGAGTGTGGTAGACTTATAGCTATGGGAAAGGACGATATAGTCATCCGTCATCAGCATTAAATCATAACTGGTGAGATTATCAACATTTAGCGACCAAAGTATATCACCGGTATCCGTATCAGCCATGATTAACTGGTCATGTTGAGTTTCGAACCTGCTTCTACGCCACCGTTTAAACAAAAGATACCTGCTATTGGGACTAAAACCTATGGCGTTGCCAACTATGGCATCAACTCCCGCAATCTGTCTCATCTCATTCCAAAGTGGACGACCTTCCCTGTCGAACATCACAGAATGCTGATAACTTGTCAATGGACCGTCAAAGCAATAATCACTGACAGAAACCAAGAACCTTGTCCCGTCTTTGGATGTCGTAAGTTTCCAAAATTGGCATGGCTCTCTTGACTTTTCTGGCACCAACCACTTGATAGGTGTGGTCAGCACATGCTCTCCCGTAGCCAATTTCACAATGGTCAGAACCGCGTTTCTATCGGCTGTGTTGATGTATGCAACCTCATTCGAGCCTAGTTCCGTAATCACCACTGCTTCAACGTCATGTGTCCATAAGGTTTTGCCGGATTGAGTTTCGTACACTTTCACGGGAGAAGGACTGGGACCTTCAAACCAGTAGACCCCCGAAATCAGATAATCTTCCGAACTGGAAAACCGGGGAACTGGATCCGGAAATCTCATGAAAAGAGGAGTTCCCCACTCAGAGTCTAAGACAATCAAGAGATTGTTGCTGATACTTTCAGTTGCCCAGCTTAGTTTGTTGGAAAACATGAGGAACCGGCCATCCAGTGACGTCGTCAGCAAGCTCCCAAAGAGTCCAACCTGATGAATTTGATATTCTGAATAGGTCGTTTTAGATAAAGGGGTAAACTCCCATAACGTCGTACCCTTATGGTCCAGGGCACGTAATGTCTGATTGTCCGACGATATCAAAACAAGGCCTTTTTCCGATAGTACCGGCGGCGTGTTTTTTGAATAAGCCGACCGTTCAACGCGGTATTGTTTGTCCTGTTCCGCACCGGCTATCACTTCCTTCAACTGGGAGATAGTCCGGGGATCGAGATCATATTGAGCGCGACCGGCGGAAATGCCCCCTTCGCACAGTAGCAACACGGCGGCGCCAATCGCCCATCCTGATATATACTTCACGAAGACCCTACCTTGGTTGACGTGTGATTTGGTTTATACGGTAGGTGTGTAAGTACTTTATACTCATTGGTCAACAACTATACTATATTTTGAATGATTCTATATCTGAATGATACGAACGAAACCTCAGCGTGTTCCCTCTTTTAAAGCGTAATTGATTTTGGTGACGATTACGAGTTAACGTCGTAGGGAATCTCATCCCGGCACGTCCACCCACTTACGGGACGCGGCCGCCTCGAGGATGGCCTCCGCCACGACCTGGGCGCGCATGCCGTGGTAGAAGGAAGGCACGCAGTCCCGTCCCTCGCGGATGGCGCTGACGAACTCCCAGGCCTGGTCGAAGCGAAAGGTCTGAAGTGGGTCGCCCTCTCTCGGGTCGCGGGGCGAACCGGGCAGGGTGAGGAAGCGCTTCGGTACGCTGCGCCGCCGGTATTTCTCCCGCCGCGGTCCGGCCTGGATGGCAAAGGGAGTGTGAAGCCGGTAGGCGGCGGAGCCATTGCTCCCGTTCAACTCGCAGAGGTCGTGGTCGCCGGCGGGCCCGTGGCCCTTGGTCAGTTTACCCATTTCGAACACGCCCGTGGCCCCCGATTCGAACTCGGCGATCCACGCGATCCAGTCTTCCACGTCCTGCGCCTCGCAGGGCCGTCCGTCCTCCGTGCGGTCCCGGGGAACGACCTGCTTGAGCGACGCGCATACCGACCTGATCGGGCCGAGCAGGTCCTCGGCGAAGTCGATACGGTGGATACCCATGTCGCCGAGTTCTCCCGTCGCCGCCATGCGCCGGTACTGGCGCCATCCCACGGAACGCTCTCCCCAGTCCTGGAGACGCTGGAAGCGGGCGTGGCGTATCTCACCGAGCTCGCCTTCATCGACCAGGTGTTTCAGGTAGCGCATGCCCGGCACGAACCGGTAGGTAAAGGCGGTCATGTGGCGGACGCCGGCGTTCCGGGCGGACTCGTGCATGTCAACGGTCTCCGCGACGGTCATGCCGATGGGTTTTTCACACAGCACGTGGCAACCCGCCCGGACGGCTTTGAGCACGATATCGCGGTGGTACACGTTCGGCACGGCGACGGCCACGGCGTCCGGCCTGACGGCGGCCAGGAACCGGTCCACGTCCGTGAATCCGGCCGTGACGCCCCACAGTGCCTGCCTGCGGGCCAGCAGGTCTTCGTCCACTTCGCACAGACCGGCGATTTCCACGCCCGGGATACGGGAAAACCCCGGATAATGCACGAATTCGCAAACCGTACCGAGTCCAATGAGCCCGATGCGTATGTTGCCTGTCGACATGTCTTAAGCTCCTGTCTGATCTACGACCTGTTCCTGGTCCGAATGCTTGCGCCTGGTTCGGCTCTTCCTGGTCCGGCTCTTCCTGGTCCGGCTCTTCCTGGTCCGGCTCTACCTCGTCCGGCACTCCGGCTCCCTTAACGTCGGACTTCCGGCTACTTCAGGCCCCAGGCTACAAGCTGAAGCTCGATGGCGGCGGTCACCGCTTCGAGCCCGCCCGGGCCGATGGCCGCCGCCTCTTCCTGGTAGAGTCCCTTGCCGTAGTCGTCCGCGGGCAGCAGGTAACCGCCCGTCCCCCGGTTGCACAGGACGACAACGACGATGGCGGTCGCCGGGAAGCGCGCCCTGAGTTCACGTTGCAGCACGCTGTAGGGTTCGCCGCTCACCATCACGAGGGCGCCTTCGCCGATGCGCCAGAGCGTGACGCCGTAGGGGGCGGACTGCCTGTCCGGCGGGATGCTTTCGATGCGCCGCATAGCCCGCCGGACCCGTTCGATGTGCGCGCGGCAGTCGGCGGCTTCGCGGTCCTGCCCATCCTGCCTGGCGGTCTCTTCCCGGGACGTCCATTCGGCGAGTTGCCCGTCGAGCTCCGCCTGCCCGGGCAAGTCCAGCAGGGGCAGGTCCACGGTCATCGCGGCGGTGTCGAAGGTTTCGAGCCCTTGTGCGCGCGCGTCATCCATGGGGCTTTGATGCCAGACCCCTATGGTGGCGCCCGATATCACCGGGCCGTCGTAGTGCATCTCGGTCCTGTCGGGCAGCAGGCCCTGCAGGGCCGACAGTGCGGCGTAGCCCAGTTGGAGGCCGTTCGAGTCCGCCGCCTCTGTTTCGCCCACGAACCCGTACCGCGGGCCGAGATCCCCGCTCGCGCCCAGCAAGAACACGCAGGGCGCGCCGGTCTCCCGCTCCACGACTTCCCGCATGGCGCCGGGGTAGTCGGGGCTGATCAGCGTATTGTCCCAGGCCAGGGTCGTCGGGTGGCAGCTGTAGTTGACCAGGGTGGCGACCAGCCGGCCTTCCCGGTCGCTCGCGCGGGTGACCACGACCGTGTCGTCTGCGGCCCGGTCCGGGTTGGACCCTACGGCGTACAGCCGGTTTTCTTCGTCCCAGTAGTCCCGGTTGCAGGCCAGGTCGCACCGGCCGTATCCGAAGGCCAGGTCGACCGGCTGAACGGCGGTCCTGGCCTCCTCCACGAGGCCGGCAAGCCCCTTGCCGAGATCGTCCAGGTATCCAGGGATCAGCGCGCCGCCCTCGTGCTCCAGGCGGTCCGGATCGTAGTTACCCGCGGCGTGGGTATGGGAAAAAGTGATGACGACCCGTTCGGCCGGCAGGCCGGAACCGGCGGAAACGGTATCCGAAAGACGCTGTAAGTCGCGGGCCTGCAGCCAGCCCAGTTCGAGGGCGACGAGGGCGTGTTCCTCCCCGGCCCCGGGGTCCGCGAACACCAGTGCGGAGGCGGTCAGTTCCCGATGCACGCCCGTGGATGCGTCATGCTTCGCCGCGCCCCAGCTGCGATGATAGATCCCCGCGGGCGGGGTGATGTCGATCCGTGCGAAACCGAGGTTGCACCGGCCGGCCGGCATGGTGATTGTGCGCTGGCTCAAGGGGTCTTCCTTTCCGGAGTTCTCAGGTAGTGTCCCGCATGACCAGGATCTGAAGGGCCATCCCGGCTTCGAGCACACCGGGTGACCGGTGCACGGCATTATGGCCGAAGGACGGTGCCGGCCGGTCGAACTTGCGATAGGTCGCCAGCGTACGCAGCGGTTCCTTGCCCGGCGTCCCGCTCTCCTGCTCGACCAGGGTCGTGGCGCACCGGCCGCAGGGTTTGACCAGGTCGATTTCGAGGTCGCCGGCGCGGACGCGCTTCCACGTGTCCTCCGCGTAGGGCGGGCAGTCGGCCACCACGACATTGGGCCTGAAGCGGTTCATTCGGAGCGGGGTCTCGAGCCGCGCATTCAGATCCGCCAGGGAAGCCTCGGAGATCACCAGCAGCGGAAACCCGTCCGCGAAACCCACCTGGTCGCCGGGTTGCGCTGCGTAGTCAGGGTCCACGGGCCGCACGAAATCAGGCTTGAAATACAGCAATCGGCAAGACTTATCCAGGTACGTGCTGAACCAGTCCGCAGCAACGTCGCCCTGGTCGATCCCGTCGCAGAGGTCTCCCCACACGTCCACGTTCCGGGCAGGACCCTCCTCGATACGCGGTACCTTCAGGTCCTCCATGCCCGGCGCCGAAAGCGCCAGTCCGCCGGAGGAAAGGGCGGGCTGGACGAGCGCCAGGGCAGGCGCTTCACGCTGGGTAAGCATTCCGGGCGGCCCGCCGCCGTCTCCGACGACGATCCACGATCGGTCGTTTCGGATGCCCCGGGCGTCCAGCTCCGCCCGTGTCAGTTCGTGTCCGGCGCAGGACTTGATTGGATAGACGTGGAGGGAGGAAATGTAGGGCATGGATGTTCCTTTCGAGAAAGCTGTCGGCTAAACGATTTGTTCTTTAGCCAAAACACCGGAACCCGGGTGTTCGTTCGTGCGGTTTCGCATGCGGTCGGTCATTCCTTCTCCCGCCGAGACGGACCCTTGCGGGCTACCTGCGTCCGTTGCGGCCGGAGGACGATCTGCGTAATCACCGTCCCCTCCCGCTGGTCCACGGCCTGTGCGACGGCGTCGGCCACACATTCGGGCGTGATGTGGGCTCCGGGATCCTCACCGGGCTCGAAATCCGCGTGGTCGTAGAACGGCGTCCGGGTCATGTCCGGGTACAGGGTCACCACCCGGACGCCGCTCTTGCGCACCTCGCTGAAGAGCGCCTGCCCGAACTGGTGGAGACCGGCCTTCGTCGCGCCGTAGGCGGCCCCGAAGGGACCGGGACTCAACGCCGCGGTCGATGCGATGTTGACGACATACCCCCTGGATGCCTCCAGGTGCCGCAGGGTCGCCCGGGTCAGGACCATGGGCGCGATCAGGTTGGTCCGGACCATGCGTTCTATCCGGTCGGGCGCCATGGCGGCGTGGGGACCGAAGAAACCGACGCCGGCGTTGTTGACCAGGATCTTCAGGCCTCCGGCCGTTCTGAGCAGTTCCTCGGTGCGGTCCAGCAGGCCCTTGGTATCGGTAATGTCGCATTCGATCGCTTTGAACCGGGCGTGGTGGAATGCGGTCTTCCCATGGTCCCGTGCATATCCATATACGTCGCAGCCCATCTCGACCAGGCGCGCGGCGATAGCCAGGCCGATCCCGGAGGAAGCACCGGTGACCAGTGCTACGTCCATGCGAAGATCCGCTCCTCTCCGAAGTGGTCTCCCAGGCGCCGTCGCATGAAGGCGGTCATCTCCTCCCGACGTTCGGCGGGGTAGGTCACGGTCGCGTCCTCCTGCACGAATTCGCCGTACAGAAGCGGCGTATCCTTCCGCTGGCGTCTCATTCGCTGGAAATGGTGCTTCGACAGGCGGAAGGCGCCGACGGTCACGTCGCGAACCTCGGCCGGGTCGATCCGCCGGACGACCTCCTCGACCAGGTCCCCGTAAAGGGTGGACCATGACGGAACGGCCAGGACCGGGTCGAAGCAGAGACGGACCGGCCAGCCGTCGTCTATGGCCGACCGGACGGCCTCCAGCCTCCGGTGGAGCGGCGCCGTCCCGTGTTCGTAACGCGCGGCGACCGGTTCGGGAGACAGTGTCCAGGCCAGGATGACGCGGTCCGTGGGCGGCAGATCCCGGATGGCGTGGTACGCGGCGCTCTTGGTACGGATCTCGATCAGCAGGTCCGGCTCCTCGCGGGCGAATTCGATCCACGCGCGGCAATAAGGTACGACCGATTCGAAAGCGAGCAGGTCGGTGTCGTACGAGATGCACAGGTAAAACGGCTGCGCAGGGTTCGACCTGCCGCGTATGCCCTCGCGCGTCGCGGTAAAATAGTCTACAAGGTTCACGAAAACCACGATATTCGCCGAGGGGTACATGCCTTGGAGATAGCAGTAGTCGCAGTTGTACACGCAGTTGAACATGAGCGTGTTGTAGTGGAAGTCCTCGAGGCTGAAGTCCTGGCTGTTTCCCGATCCGTCGTACAGGAACCGGTCTTTCTTCACGGCCAGGATCAGTTTCATGCTCTCCTTCTGCGCCTGGAACCGCTGCCGCGGCCGGGCGAAGACCGTTTTGTAGTCGTCGATCTCCACCACTCGGGCCCTGGCGAAGCGTTCACGGATGCGCCGCGTGAGCGGGTATTCCATCGCGCCGCGCTCGATGTAGAGGTGGGAGAAGTTACTCCACCGAGAGGATGCCTCGAAGTCGCTCAAATTGCGCATCGCCTTCCTGTCTCGTATTCACCGAGACGTGGGTAAACCGCGTCAGATCGGGCAGGGCCGACCCGGTGTGGAGCTTGTAGGACCGGGCCAGGTCGGACAGCATCCGGTGCCGGCTGGCCGTCAGACGCAGCCGGTCGCGGATGTCTTCTACGAGTTGCAGGTCCGCGTCGGTCAATACGTCCGGCCCCCCATCGTCGATCGACCTGTAGGCCGCGACAGCTGCTTCGAATTCATCCAGGGCGCCCGCGATCAGTTCGCCTACCCGGTTTTTGTCGAGCCGCCGCGTTTCAAGGTGGTCGGAAACGACCTTCACGCACCCGATCCGGTGGGGCGGGAGGAAGGGCGCCGCCGCTTGGTAGAACCCGGCCGCCTCCATGTCGGCCAGGCCCGGTTCCACGGTCCCGGCATCGGCCCGGTCCAGGGGGTGTTCCACGGTGGTGACCACGGATTCCGCCAGGGACGTTCTCGCCAACAGGTCGGGGAAGAAGGAACGGCCCGTGCTCCGCTCCGTGATCTTGTTCGCGAGGAACCGGTCTCCCACCGAAACGGGACCTTCCCCCGCCTTCTGCGTATGGCCGGCGATGCCGAGGTTGAACAGGACCGTGTCTTCATCCTGTTCGACCCGTGTAAGCAGACAGGCAGTTGCGATGGCTGACTTCATACTCCCCGTGCCCGTCACGGTGAGCCATACTTCGTCCCGCCGGAAAACGGGCAGGCCTGAGGAAGCGTCCTGCTTCAGGCGGAACCGTTCGATCACGGGCCGTGCTTCCGCGTGCAGGGCGATGGCGAGGAGGACGGGCATGTGGAGGTTTCCGCGGTGCGAAGGCCCGGTGCTATCTGGGCCGTGTGCTACCTGGTCCCAGATCCTGTCTGGGCCGGACCGTGTCTGGTCACGTCCCTATTTGGGCTCGATGACGACCCGGCCGTCCTCGACCTTCACGGACTTCACCAGGCCCATGAACCGCTCCAGGGAGGGATCCTGGAGAAGGGTATCAACCAGGTTGTTCTTCCGGATCTCATTCATGAACTCTTCGGGAATGTTCCGGCCGCCGACCTCCAGCCGGTCGATGTTGACTTCGAGTCGGTCGTCCTTCATCTCGATGGAGAGTTCGCCCGTGCCGTTGAGGTACCTGCCCTCGAATCGTTCGTTGAACAGGTCGAGGGGCACGCTGATCTCGGCCAGCAGCCTGTCGTCCTGGATGTCCACGCGCGCCATCCCGTGGAACTCCCGCAGCAGGTCCTCATTTTCCAGGAGGGCATTGATGTCGTCTGCCGACAGCGAAAAGCGCTCGGTCTCCTCGCCCCGTTCGAGGGCAATGGCGAAATCCCGGAACCGGTCGATTACGGAAAGTACTTCATCCCGTCCCTCCTCCGCGCGGGCGAAATCGCGGGGTTCCGGGCTTGTGTAGGTGTCCACCAGCTCATCACTCGCCTGAAGGAGGAAATAGTAGGCTGCGCCGGCGATTACGGCGAGCAGGATGATCGCGGACAGGCATCCGCCCACCCAGTACCTGGCTTTCATGGTGTATTATCTCCGTTCAAATACGATTTCCCCGTCCAGCAGGGTCATTTCACAGGTCAGGCGCCGCGGCCACCTTCGGCGGTTCCCGTGCGAATCGCTGAATTCGAATTCGCCTTCTTCCAGTTCGAATACTGCCACGTCGGCGGCCGCGCCCGGACGGAGCGTGCCCAGCTCGTTTCTCCCGATCGCCGCGGCCGGTATGGAGGTCGTGCTCTCTACGATGTCTTCGAGGGGCATACCCAGGTTCAGCATCTTGGACATGGTGGTCGGCAGGTCGAAAACCGGTCCGTTGACGTTCACGGTGTACAGGTCCGTGCTGATGGCGTCCGGGAAGAACCCCTGTTCGAAGGCCGATTTGGCCACGTCGAAACTGAAGCTGCCGGCGCCGTGCCCCACATCCATCAGGATGCCCCGGGACCGCCCCTCGATGACGTCTTCCCAGATAGCCCGGTGATCGTCGAGGATGCCGTGGGGGTGGCCGTGATAGGTGTGCGTGATGATGTCGCCCGGCCGGAGCAGGTCCATGATACCGGCCAGGGGACAGGGCGTATTGCCTACGTGGACCATGACGGGGACGCCGAGTTGCCCGGCCGCCTCCACCGCCAGGTGCATCGGTTCGATCCCATTGTCGCCGATGAGGTGCCGGCCCATGCGGATCTTGATGCCGGTCATGAGGTCCCGGTTCCCGGCCACCGCGGCCACGGACCGGTCCACGTCCACGAACCGCAGGCTGGCCAGTTCGGGTGTGCCCGCCGTCGGGATGCCCACGCTGGAGATATTGGAGAAACCGAAGACCCGTGTCCTGGATGGTTCCGCCACGTTACTGCGGAAGGCGTTCTGACTCGGCCAGCTCGAGCTGCCGGCGTCCACGATGGCCGTCACCCCGGTGGAGGGACAGATGTCGTCCGGCACCAGTCCGATGTCGGTGAACCCCCAGCAGATATGGGCGTGCAGGTCGACCAGGCCGGGGAAGACGTATCGCCCGGACACGTCAATGACGCGGTGGCCATCGTCCGGCAGGCCGTCGCCGACGGCCGAAATCGAGCCGTCGCGTATGGCGACGTCGCAGATTCGGTTCAATGCCTGCGACGGGTCCACGACGGTCCCGCCGCGAAGCAGTATGCCGGATTGGTTTTCGATGACTGTTGGCATGTACTGATCGGCCTTTGCGAACCGTGCGTCGCATGCGGCCGGTTATTCTGCTTTCTCGTTTTCCAGTGGGTTTTTCTCAAGCGGCGGCAGCATGTCCTTGACCTGCCTGAACCGTTCCGAATCCGTAATCAGTCCCTCCAGGACCGGCAGCGCCGCGGCCTGTTTACGGGTGTTCTCGATACGTTCCCTGCTCGGTGGATGGGTGGTGAACAGGGTAGCAAACGCACCGGGATCACGGTCGTTGATCTCAAGCAGTTTCTCGAAGAACACCGAGAAGCCCTCGGGATCGTAACCGGCCTCCCGGAGGTTCACGACCGCGAGAGCGTCTGCCTCCCGTTCCGCCTCCCGGGAATGGTGCAGCATGGAGAGGATGCCCCCGACTCCGGCCAGTTGCGACGCAACGCGCCGGACGCCCGTGGGGTTTCGTCCCGATATCAAGCCCAGAATGATCTCCAGCCCGAGTTGCCTGGTCAGGGCCTTGGCCCCGTGGCGCGCTACCACGTGGGCGATTTCATGGGCGATCACCCCGGCCAGTTCCGCCTCGGTTCCGGAGATGGAAATGAGCCCCCGGTTGACGTAGAGAAAGCCGCCGGGAAGGGCAAAGGCGTTGACTTCATCCGTATCCACGACCTTTATGTAGTAAGGTATATTCGAACGTTTGGAATGCAGGGCGAGGGCCTGGCACAGTTCGTCGACGTAGCGGACCACCTCCGGGTCCCGGTACAGCTTGAGCTCCCTTTCGATCTCTCTCGAAAACTCGCGCCCGAGCGCGATTTCATCCGACTCGGAAAGCACGTTGACGTCTTTAAAAACGCTGCCACAGCCCGACGTCGCCAGCAGGAAGACGGAGAGCAGTGCGACGGCCGTCCTGAGCGTCAGGAACCGGACCGAGCGGGTCATGCGGACCAGGCGATTGGCGGCCGTCCCGAGCGTCAGGAACCGGGACAGGCGGACCAGGCGGACCAGGCGGACCAGGCGGACCAGGCGATTTGTGGCGCGCCGAATAAGGTAAAGGGATCTCATCTCGAAACACCCCGGAATCCAGGACAGGCCGGGCGTGGACCAGGCCGGTCATGCTGACCAAGCCGGCCGCAGGTTCTGAGCACTGAAGATACGGACCTCAAGTACCGTGGGCAATCGGAAAAGGCCGGGTGGAGACCGGGTGGAGACCGCCAGCCATGAATCAACCATCGGCCCCTGAGGCCGTTTCAAGTTACCTGGCCCGGCTGGCTTCAAACGGACACGCGTTCGCCGCCGGACAGCACCGTATCCTGCCGATGGCGGGCGGATTCAACAACCGTATATTCGAAGTAGATACAGGCGGCGGGTCCTACCTCCTCAAGGTGTATCCGCATGACCGCGTCCGGCGCCTTGAACGGGAATACGCCGTTATGAGGCGGCTTTCCACCCTGGAAGGCGTGCCGGTCGCCGTATCGGCGGACGCACGGGCCGCCGGACTGAATGCGCCCGTGCTGATCTACGAGAAACTCCCGGGATCGCCGGTGGAGCCCGCCGGGATGAACCGGGAAGACCTCGACCGGCTCCTTGGGATCGTGACCCGTGTACACGGTATTCGGAATCCCGGCGATCCGGTGCTGGCTCAGTCGGCGGGTCCGTCCCGTCCCGAAGACTGCCTCCGGTACATGGATGAGACCCTGCGCACGCTGTACGCGTCCGCCGCCATGAACGACCCGTCCTTTCGCCGGACAGTGGACCGGCTGCTCGACCTGAGAAGGGGCCTGGACAGGATGGACCTGCGGCCCGCGCTATGGGCGGACGCAACGCCCCGGCTGTGTCACGGGGATTTCCGGCCGGCCAACGTGATCAAAGCGGATCCGGACCGCGTCGCGCTGATCGACTGGGAACACGCGGGGATCATGGACCCGTTCTACGAGGTCGCAGGTTTCTTCTGGCATCCGGAGAGCACGGACCTGGAAGCGGGGCTGCGGGAGCAGGCCATCGCGGATTACTGTGAACGAATCACCGACCCCCACGCGCGCGAAAAGATAGAAGTGTACCAGGCCATACTACCCGTGCAGTGGTGCGTAAGGATCCTGACCCTGATCGAAGGTTACGGCCGGCAGGCGGTCCAGCCCTGGAACGAACCCCGGCCGCCGGAGGCGCTGTGGGAGGACCTGGAACGCTACATCGGGCTGGCCGGCGAGCGACTTGGCGCTGCGCTGCGGGGGCCGGCGTGACCTCGCGTCCCGCCGCTCATCGCCCGCTGTAGCCCAGCCGCCTCAGCTCCTGCTCTTTCTTCCGCCAGGAGGGCCGGACCTTGACCCGCAGGTCGAGGTAGACGGGGCGGTCCAGGAATTCGACGATGGCCTTCCTCGCGGACGATCCGATGCGTTTTAGCATGCGCCCGTTCTTGCCGATGATGATGCCCTTCTGGGAATCCCGTTCGATGATGATGCCGGCCTGGATGAACGCCGTGCCGTTGGGTCGGTCCGTGAAATCCTCGACGATCACGGCCGACGCGTAGGGCAGTTCCTCGCGCAGGGCCAGGAACAGGTGCTCGCGGATGATTTCTCCCGCGAAGAACCGCTCCGGCTGGTCCGAGAGCATGTCGGCGGGGTAGAGCGCCGGACCCGCCGGAAGCACGCGGATCACGGCGGACAAAAGCGGTTCGAGGCCATCTCCCTTGAGGGCGGACACGGGCACGATTTCGGTGAAGGGGAACCGGCCCGCGGCCCGTTCGATCATGGGCAGCAGGGAAGTCCTGGGTATCCGGTCGATCTTGTTGATGGCCAGGATGACCGGTCCGCGGCTCTGCTCGAGGAAGCCGGCGACCCGGTCGTCGAGATCGCGTTCGAAACGTGTGGCGTCCACGATGGCCACGGCCGCGTCCGAGTCGTGCAGCGTATGGACCGCGGACTGCAGCATGTATTCCTGGAGCCGGTAGCCGGGTTCGAGCAGTCCGGGCGTATCGAGGAAAAGGACCTGGCATTCGTCTTTCGTCAGAATGCCCAGTACCCGCTGGCGGGTCGTCTGGGGCCTCGGCGTCACGATGGAAAGCCGGTGCTGCAGCAGCGCGTTCATCAGGGTGGACTTGCCCACGTTCGGCTTCCCGACCAGGGCCACGAACCCCGCGCGATGGGATCCATCGCCGGCGGCGTCTGCCATTTGCCCGGTGCTTTCCATGAGGTGTTATCCGGTTATGAGTCCCGCTTTCCCTCCGACGATTTCAAAGGGCAGGTCCCTGGCCTTGGTAAACTCAATATAGGCCTGCAACGCGCCGTCAAACGTCTGATCCGGCTGACAGTCGTCGATCAGTATGACACCGCCAGGTACAAGTAAGGGATATATTGCTTCCAGTGTCCTAATCGTCGGTAGATATAGGTCGACGTCAAGAAGAACTACAGCCAGGGTACCGAAACGTGCCCAGTCCACTTTCTCACAATTACCGGCAATGACTTCGAAGTAATCATATCCTTGCTTTCGCAGGTTCTTCTCGTAGACAATTGGAGACGCGTATCCAAAACGGTCGATCTCCCCTTTGAGTTTACCGCGATGCGCTACTTCATGGTCCATCGACTCCGACGTAAAACCTCGAAAGGTATCGACGAAAACCACTTTGTCATTGTATCCCGCACTGCGCATATGTTCCAGAAGGAAAACGGAAGTATGTCCCCATCCGACACCGATCTCACACACGGCGCCACCCTTTCCCCGGTTTTTGTCAATAGCCTGGGTCAGAAAAGAAAGCATGGCGGGGTTAATCGCATAAGGATAAGTGGGTAATATGAAATCCCTGAAGGGTCTTGGCGTGTGATATGCCAGGAACCTTACAATCTTATCCAGTGAGCCGGATAGCTCTCTAATTCTGCTCATAGACATCCTGCTCGGAAAATCGAGAGCCAGTGTAAACCAGTCTCACCATAGTGCTGCCGGTCCGTGTTAATCCACATCTTGAGCATCACTGTCCCGTACTGCAGTTAGGCAGGTTCAGACTATTCAAGTCGTTTCTGGGCAGACTGCGAAGCGAAGGGGGGATGCATCCGGTCAAACTATTGCCCGATATGCTCAAACGGATCAGAGCAGGTAGGTCGGCGAGAGTACGTGGGAATGCACCTGTGAAATTGTTGTTGAAGAGCAAAAGCTCCTGCAAGTTGCTAAAGTTCCCGAACCACAATGGGATCCTGCCGCTCAACATGTTCTGTCCAACATGAAAATACCACACTGTCGATAAATCTCCAAGTGCCGATGGCAATGATCCTGTAAACCGGTTCGCTCCGAGGCAGAGGAATCCTACGGATGACAAATTGCCTAATTCCGATGGTATTGAGCCGCTCAGCATGTTGGAACACAGGTCGAAGTTAGTGACCGATGTTAGATTCCCTAGTGCCGAAGGTATAGGCCCGGTAAGGAGGTTGCGGTCGAGTTTGAAGTTAATGGCGTTCTGAAGATTGCCTAATGACGATGGTATCGTTCCACTCAGGTTATTTGCCCCGAGATTGAAGTCAATAAGGTTTGAAAGGCCGCCCAGTTCCTGTGGTATAGTTCCAGTCAGCCGATTGGTGTTGAGATCCAGAACCCTCAGGTTGTCGAGATTGGCCAGCTTCGAGGGAAGTGAGCCCCTGAGGTTGTTACTTCGCAGCCTTAGTTCGGTCACCTTACCATCTTCATCGTCAGTCACACCGTACCATTCCCCTAGCGGTGCGTCACTCAGCCAGTTTGAGCTGTTCAACCAGTCTGGTCCTCCGGTGGTGGTGTAAAACTCCACCAATGTGTCCCGGTCTGTATCGGGTATATCCACGACGACTTCGATACGTGCGGATACCGTTCCCGATTCGGCAGTTATCTCTGCGGTACCGCTCATAACCGCCGCCACCAGGCCTTGCATGCTGACGGTCGCAACACCGGTGTCGTCACTGGTCCAGTTGACCGCGGCATCAGCTATGGGGTGTCCGTTCCCGTCCCGTACCTTGGCGGTCAGTTGCACGGTCTCACCAACATATGTCAACATTGCCGTCGGCGGTGCAATCTCGATACGGCTCGCGGACTGCAAGACCGTAACCGCCGCACTTGCGGACTGGCCATTCGACCTGGCCTCAATCAGCACGGTACCGTTCGATACGGCCGTCAACAGACCGTTCGCATCGACAGACACGATGGCCGGATTGCTGCTGAACCAGCTCACTTCAGCATCTGCGAAGGGCTGTCCGCCTCCGTCATACACGCTGGCGGAAAGCTGTTCGGTTTCGCCAATCGCCGTGAGCGTGACAACGGAAGGTACCAGGGTGATGCTTCCGACGGTCTGCATGACCGTGATCGTTGCGTTGGCCGAGACACCGCCCGACGTGGCTGTGATCCGGGTCGTGCCGTTCGAAACCGCTGTTACCAGTCCGTTCGCACTCACCGCGGCAATGAGTGGATTGCTGCTGGACCACACCACGGCCGCACCGGCGATAGGCGCGTTCCCGCTGTCATACACCGCGGCCTCGAGTTGGACGCTTTCACCCAGCAACGCCAGCGTGGAGGTAGTCGGGGCGATGGCGACACTGACCGCCACCTGCATGACGGTTACGCTGGCATTGGCAGAGGCGCTGCCGGACGTGGCTCTGATTTGGGCGGTGCCGCCCGACACTGCCGTCACGAGACCGCTGCTGCTGACCGAGGCGACGGCCGGGTTATTGCTCGACCAGGCAACGATCGCGCCAGAAAGGGGGTTGTTTTCCTGATCCAGTACCGTTGCATTGATCTGTAACGTCTGTCCTATGGTGGTGAGCGTCGCGGAATTCGACGAGAGTACGATGCTGGAGGAAACCCGCGCCTGCGGCTGAGTGGGACTGTCCTTCCCGCATGCCGTTAACGTCGCCAGGGACAGCATGACTGCATAGCGCATAAACAGCGATCCACTGCGTACCATTGCATACTTCCTTTTGAGAGGGTGAATAGTGCAACTGCGGTAAAGTCGGAGAGTCAGATCGGTCAGAAAAACAGGCCTGATCGGAAAACTATTTGATTTTTCAACGATATTAGCGGTTATGAAATGTCTTAGCCGGCAAAGTTTAACGTTGATAGCGGATTTGCACTCATGAGTCAAGGACGATCTGGTACTGGCTTGAGCCATCAAACGCGCTTCTGCATCGACTGTTGATTCTTCAATGGGAACATGCCCGGTAAATTCAACACGCAAAAGCTCCGGACATCTTGATTTTACATTTACCATTTTGATTCTCAAATGGTATAGATTTACTGCATCTATATACCTCCTCGACGGGCGAACACTGAACCGTTTCCTTAGATAACTGTTGGCATTGGTTTTACCCAAAGGAGCAAAGCGCGCCATGAGTGAACCGGTCGTCTATCTCAACGAAGGATTCGTCCCCGCCTCCCGGGCCCATCTGAACATCTACGACCTGGGGATCGTCCTGGGGGCCACCGTGACCGAAATGACCCGGACCTTCAGGCATGAACCGTTCCGCCTCGACGAACATGTACGGCGGCTTCTGCGGTCGTGCAAATACGCGGGCTTCGAGCTGGACCTGGACCACGACGGGCTGGTCGAGTGCACGCGGAGCCTGATCGAGACCAACGGCGGGCTGATCGGCCCGGATCAGGACCTGGGCGTCGTCCATTTCGTGACGCCGGGAGAGAACCCGATCTACGCGGGGAGCGCGGGCAGGCCGGTGCGCCTCAAGCCTACATTGTGCATTCACTCCTTTCCGCTGCCCTTCTCCGTGTGGCGTCCCTTCTTCCGGCAGGGCGCCCACGTGGTCACGCCCTCTATCCGCCACGTGCCACCCCAGTGTGTCGATCCCAAAACCAAGAACCGCTCGCGCCTGCACTACTGGCTCGCCGACCGGCAGACGCAGGCCGTGGACCCCGCCGCCACCTCGCTGCTCCTCGACCTGGACGGCAACCTCACGGAGTGTTCGGGCGCCAACTTCGTCGTGGTGGAGGACGACACCATCTATACGCCCACCAGCCGCAATATCCTGGAAGGGGTCAGCCTGGTGACGTTGCGGGAGCTGGCGCCGGAACTGGGGCTGGGCTGGGTCGAGAAGGAACTGCAGCCCTACGACGCCGTCAATGCCGACGAGGCCTGGCTGACGAGTACGCCGTACTGCCTGGCGCCCTGTACGCGCATCAACGACACGCCCATCGGCGACGGCCGCCCCGGTCCGCTGTTCGGCCGGACCATGGAAGCCTGGAGCCAGCGGGTGGGCATGGACATCCTGGCGCAGATCGAGAACACGGACTGAACCGCCCCTTTCGACTTGATAAATACTTGATAAGACGGTATTTTACGATACCTTGTCGGGCCTGAATTCCTGGAGCGGTATCACGTGGAGGCTGGATCCATGGGCATCTACATTCTGCATGGGATGATTCTGGCGGGTTACGCGGTCGCCACGGTGGTCTACTTCCGCCATTTCTGGACGAAGCATCCCGGGTCCGGGATCTATGCCAGCCTCTTCCTGGTGTTCGCCCTGGCCTGTCACAGCGCCTTTCTGATCGCCCGAGCCGTCGAATCCAGCCACGCGCCTTTCGTGGGTCTGCACGAGTCGATGAGCTTCTTCGCCTGGCTCATCGCTGTGGTCTATCTCTTCCTGGAACGCCGATTTCACGACCGGTCGCTGGGTGTGTTCGTCCTGCCCCTGGTCCTGGCGGCGCAGACCGCTTCCACGTTATTCATGAGCCCCGTCGATCCGTTGCCGCCGCTGCTTCAGAGCCCGTGGTTCAACTTCCACGTAACAGCGAGCTTCCTGGCCTACGCGGCCTTTTCCTTCACCTTCATCACCGGGCTGCTGTACGTGATGCAGATGTACTACATCCACCACCGGCGTGTGGGCCTGGTGTTCTCCCGGCTGCCCGCGCTGGGCATGCTGGACGAAATGAACCTGAAAGCGACGCTCATCGGCTGGGTGTTCCTGTCCGCGGGTATCGCCACGGGCATCTGGTGGGCGACCGCCGCGTGGGACTCAATTACGCCCTGGCTGCTGGATCCGAAAGTACTGTGCGTGATGCTGACCTGGGTCATCTACACCTGCCAGCTGGTTACCCGCTATACCGCGGGCTGGCAGGGCGAACGGGCGGCCATCATTTCCATGGCGGGGTTCGCCTCCGTGCTGCTGGCCTATCTCGGCGCCGGTCTCTGGACCAATCTGCACATATTCGACTGACGACGGCAAACCAGACGACGTCGACTGGACGTCGACTGCACAACAACTGGACAACTTACGACTACTGGACAACAACTGACGGTAATTAAACCATGAAAAAATACTATCCCGCCTTCGTCGACATCGAAGAACAGCCGTGCCTGGTGGTGGGCGGCGGTGCGATCGCGGAGGAAAAGGCGGGATCGCTGCTCGAATGCGGAGGGGTCGTTACCGTGATCAGTCCGGATCTGACGGACGAACTGCGCGACCAGGCGGAACGCGGCGCCTTGCGCTGGTTCGCGAAGACCTACGAACCCGGCGACGTCCGCGGCTACAGGCTGGTCATCTCGGCGACCGATTCCACTGAAGTCAACGAGCGGGTCTACCGGGACGCCGAGGCGGAGGGCATCATGGTCAACGTGGTGGACGTGCCCGCGTTGTGCCGGTACATCGTTCCTTCCATCGTCCGGCAGGGCGACCTGTGCATCGCCATTTCCACGGGAGGCAAGAGTCCCGCGCTGGCGAAGAAGATCCGCGGGCAGCTGGAAGGGGCCTACGGACCCGAATACGCCGAACTGCTCGACCTGCTTGGCGCGTACCGCCCCCGGATGAAGGCCGCGTACCCCGATGAAACCGAAACCCGCGCGAGGTTGTGGACGTCCCTGGTCGATTCCGACCTCCTCGATCTCCTGCGCGCCGGACGCGCGGAAGAAGCGCGCGACAGGGTGGAGTCATGCATCTTACACTCGTCGGACTGAGTCACCATACCGCGCCTATCGATGTGCGCGACCAGGCGGTCCTGACGAAATCACTCCAGGATAAGGCCCTCTCTTTCGTGAAGGCCTCGAGCGGCATCCTGGAAGCGGTGCTGCTGTCCACGTGCAACCGCAGCGAGATGTACGCGACCACAGACGAGGAACACATCGATCCCGGCCCGATCGAGGCGTGGTTTCACGAGATCCACGGCGTGGACGAGGGCGTGCTGTCTCCCTACCTCTATCACCGGAGGGACGAGGCGGTCATCCGGCACCTGTTCCGGGTGGTCTCCAGCCTGGATTCGATGGTCGTCGGGGAGCAGCAGATCCTCGGCCAGGTCAGAGAGGCCTACATGCAGTCGCTGAACACGAAGAACACGGGACTGGTCCTCAACCGGTTGTTCGAAAAGGCGTTGGCCGTGGGCAAGCAGGTGCGGGAGACCACGGAGATCGGGACGGGCTCGGTTTCCGTCAGTTCCGTGGCGGTCGAACTCGCGCGGAAGATCTTCAAGGACCTGCGGCAGCATACTGCCATGCTGATCGGCGCGGGGGAGACCGGCGAACGGACCGCGGAGTACCTCGTCGACCAGGGCGTGAAGCGGCTGATCGTCGCCAACCGGACCTACGACCGGGCCGCCGACCTGGCCCACCGCTACGACGGGATCGCCGTTTCCCTTCAGGACGGACTGCAGATGATCTCCGACGTCGACATCGTCATCAGTTCCACCGGCGCCACGGAACCGGTGGTGGGCAGGGACCGGATGGCGGAGATCATGCACGACCGCCGCAACCGCCCCATATTCCTGATCGATATCGCCGCACCCCGGGACATCGACCCCCGCGTGCGCGATCTCTACAACGTCATCCTCTACGACATGGACGACCTGCAGTCGGTGGTGGACGACAACGCGGAGGCGCGGAAGGCGGAAGCGCTGAAGGTGGAGGGGATCGTCGAGACCGAGGTAGAGCGGTTGCTCGCGTGGTACCAGAACCTTTCCATCGCGCCTACCATCGCCCAACTCCGCCACTTCGCGGAGGATGTCCGGCACCAGGAGGTCGGCCGCGCCTTCACCCAGCTCGACCATCTCTCCGATGAGGACCGGGAGACGGTGGAGAAGATGACCCGTGCCATCGTGAACAAGCTGCTCCATCAACCGACGGTCCAGCTCAGGAACACTTCCGATCCGGAGCACCGGGACTACCACCTCTACAGCCTGCGTCATCTCTTCGGCCTCGACGAGCACGGGAACGACAAGAACGGCGCCGGGAGCGGCGCCGGGAACGAATAGCGCGGCGCGTCCGGGTGGCCGAGCACGTAATACGCGGCGCGTCCGGGTGGCCGCGACACCGATCCCCTATCCCCTGTCCATGGACTCTTCACTCATCATAGGCACCCGCGGCAGCAGGCTGGCCCTCGTCCAGGCCCATTCGGTGGCCAGGGACCTGGTAGCGGGTCGCGACGACCTGGCCGTGGAGGTTCGCGTCCTCACGACGAAGGGCGACGCGGACCGGGACGCCTCTCTGGACACCTTCGGCGGCGAGGGCGTCTTCGTCAAGGAGCTGGAGCGGGCCCTGGCCTCGGGAGAGATCGACGCGGCCGTGCACAGCTTAAAGGACCTGCCCACGTCCCTCCCCGAAGGCCTGGCGCTCGCCTCGGTACCGGAGCGCGTGGACCCGCGCGACGCCCTGATCAGCCGCACAGGCGCCGGGCTGGACGACCTTCCGCCAGGTGCCCGCGTCGCCACGGGGAGTCCGAGGCGGCGGGCTCAACTGCAGCACTACCGGCCGGACCTGCGCTTCACGGGGATCCGCGGGAACATCGACACCCGGCTGAAGAAACTGGAAGAACCGGACGGCCCGGACGCCATCGTGCTGGCCGTGGCGGGGCTGCAACGACTCGGCTGGACGGACCGCGTTTCCGAGATACTGGCTCAGGAAGTCTGCATGCCGGCCGTGGGTCAGGCCGCGCTCGCGATCGAAACCCGGAATGACGATGGGCCCTCCCTGGAAGCGGCGCGGCGTATCGAAGACCTTCCGGCCAGGCAGGCGGTGACGGCGGAACGGTCCTTTCTCCACCGTATCGGCGGCGGTTGTCATACCCCGGTCGGTGCGTGGGGGAGGATCGAGGACGGCAGCCTGGTACTGGACGCCGTCCTGGCCGCCGATGACGGCGAATGGCTCGTGCGTCAATCCCTGTGCGGACAGCCGGAAGAAGGCGCCGATCTGGGCCGGCGGCTGGCGGAGGCGGTGCTGGATCGGACCGCGCGGGCCAGGCAGGCCGAACCCGACGGCCAGAACAGGCAGGCCGCGCAGACCGATCCTCCCAGCCCATCAAGGCCATCCAGTCCGTCCAGGCCTACCACGGAATCCCAATGAACAACGAATCCCCTGGCAAGTCCACATCCACCCCGACACCAGGCATGGTATATCTGGTCGGCGCGGGCCCCGGCGACCCCGGACTGATCACCGTGAAGGGCCTGGACTGCGTGCGGCGGGCCGACATCGTCATTGCCGACTTCCTCGCCGACGACCGGCTGGTGGCGAAGGCGCCGGAGCACGCCGAGTGCATCCGCGTGCCCTGGCGGCCGGGTCGGCAGGCGGAGATCAACGACCTGCTGGTGCGGCACAGCCGGAACGGGAAGACCGTGGTCCGATTGAAGGGCGGCGATCCATTCGTGTTCGGCCGGGGCGGCGAAGAGGGACTGCACCTCCAGCGCTCCGGGATCCCCTTCGAGGTGGTTCCCGGCATCACGGCGGCCGTCGCGGTACCGGCCTACGCCGGCATACCGGTGACCCACCGGGAGATCACTTCGTCCATGACGGTCGTCACCGGCCACGTGTCGCCGGACAAGGAACGGACGGATCTCGATTGGGACGCTCTCGCCAGACGGATCGGTACGTTGATCTTCTACATGGGCGCGCGGAATCTGCCCTTCATCGCGGAAAAACTGACCGAACACGGGCGTCCGAAGGACACGCCCGTCGCGCTGATCCAGTGGGGCACCACGCCACAGCAGCGGACCTTGGTCGGCACGCTGGACAATATCGCGTCCAGGGCCCGAACCGCGACGTTCACACCGCCCGTGCTGATCGTCGTGGGCGAGGTGGTGGCGCTGCGGAAGCAGCTCGACTGGTTCGAATCGAAACCGCTTTTCGGTGTCCGCGTGCTGATTACCCGCGCACGGGACCAGGCCGGCGAGCTGTCGGAGTCGCTCGTCCGGCACGGCGCGGAACCGGTCGAAGCGCCGCTGATACGGTTCGAAGCGCCCGATGACTGGTCGGCGGCAGATGCCGCGCTGGCCGATCTCTCCGGTTTCGATCACGTAGTATTCACCAGTCGGAACGCCGTGGAGGCGTTTTTCTCCCGGCTCAATCACAAAGGGCTGGATGCCCGGGCCCTGTGCGGGGTCCGCGTCGCCGCGGTAGGCTGCGCCACGGCCGGCGCGCTGCG